>NZ_JBGCCA010000048.1:0-64050 GCF_041261265.1 Streptacidiphilus sp. MAP12-33 | reverse complement strand
GCCGCCCCCCCGGGGGGGGGCCCGCGGCCACCCCCCCACACCGCCCGCGGACCCTGGCGGGCGCGCCCGGCGCGGCCCGGCGCGCGGGGGGCGGCGCCGGCCGCGGCGGGGCCCGCCCCCGCGCCCCCCGACCAGGTCTGGCCGGAGATGTGGTGGGACCAGCCCGCGCTGGTGTTCCCGGCGTGCCCGGAGCGTCCGGCCGACGGGGGCTGGTTCCCGGTGCGCGCCGCCCTGGCGGTGGACGACGCGCCCGGCTGGCTGGCGACGTTCGAGGACGCCCACCTGCGGGTCACCGGCCGCGAGGGCGGTTGCTGGTACGCCGGCCTCGTCTGCACGGCCCGGGCCTGGCGCCGTGCGGTCCGCGCGCGTGGCCGGCTCCTGCTCGTCACCGGACCGTTCACGCACCCGCTGGAGTTGCCCGCCGCGGCCACGGCGGGCCGGCTGCTGTGCGCGGTGGCCGACGTCCGGATCTCCGGCGGTTTCTGACCCGCCGAGGGCGAGGATCAGCTGCCGTAGACCTCGAAGGACCACAGGGAGTAGCCGTACCCGGTGGCCCGCGCGGTGCCGTACATCCGGACATAGCGCCCTGAGCCGGTCAGGCCGGTCAGGTCCTGGACACCGCCGGTGCCGGTGGTGGTGGAGTAGACGGTTGTCCAGGTCGTGCCGTCCTCGGAGGTCTGGAGCTGGAACGCGGTGGCGTAGGCGGCCTCCCAGGAGAGCTTGACCTCGTCGACGGTGTGGGTGGTGCCGAGGTCGACCTGGAGCCACTGCGGGTCGGCGAAGGCGCTGGACCAGCGGGTGGCCGCGTTGCCGTCGGTGGCGAGGTCAGCGGTGTCGCTGGTGCCGGACTGCACCGAGGACGCGGTGGTCGGCCGGCCCAGGGCCAGGTCCTTGCCGTTCACCGTCCAGGTGAAGGAGGCGGTGCCGCTCGCCCCGGTGCCGTCGGCGACCGTGATCGTCACCGTGGAGGTGCCGTTGCCGGACGGGCTGCCGGTGATCAGGCCCGAGGCGGGGTCGATGGCCAGGCCGCTCGGCAGGCCCGCCGCCTGGTAGGAGAGGGTCCGGTTCGGCGCCGAGTCGCCGGCCGTGATCTGAACGGGAGTGATGGCGCTGCCCGCCGTGGAGGTCTGCGCGCCGGGCCAGCTGACCGTCACGGCGTCGGCCGCCGTCCCGCCGGTCGCGGCGAAGGTGAGCACCTGGGCCGGGGCCGGGCGGGTGTCCCCCGCAGTGCCGGGGTTGTTCCAGGAGCGCTGGGGGGCGGTGGCCACGGCGGCCTGGGCCTGCGCGTCGAGACTGAGCGCGAGGTCGCTGTAGCGGTTGACGAGCCGGAAACCGCCACCGCTCGCGGCGGTGCCCTGCACGGACCACTCCTGTCCCACCGTCGGGGTGGTCCCCATCGCGGACGCGGTGACCGGCGCGCCCCAGGCGCGCCCGGCGTTGCCGCTCGCGTTCACCCCGAGGGCCTGTCCGGAGGCGGAGTCGACGACGGTGTAGAAGCCGTCACCGGTCGGGTGGAACGTCCACTGCTGCGCGGCCGCGCCGCTCGTGGTCGTGGTCGTGGTGAGCGCGGCGCCGTTCTGGGTGAGGATCTGTCCGTCGCCCGCCTGGATCCGGTAGGTGAGCCCGGCGGTGACGGCAGGAGCCGGCAGCTGGGCGGAGGAGTCCGGGGCCAGGGTGATGTCGCTGTACTCGCTGGTGTAGGTGGAGCAGTAGTAGGCACAGTAGGAGCGGAAGGTCCTGCCGACCACGTCGGAGGAGGTGCGGTTGGCCGGGTCGAGCATCCACCGGTACCAGGCGGCGTTCGGGTCGCCGGTCACCAGGCCCATGTCGGTCCACTTCTGGGTGGCCAGGCTGTCGGTCTCGTAGAAGTGCAGGGGCGTGAGCGTCCCGTCGGCCTGGGCGACGTTGTTCTGCGGGGTGCCGATGTACTTGCCGAGGTAGGCGTCCCAGGCGACGTTCATGACGGCGAGTTGGCTGTTGTCCGGCATGGAGCCCGCCGCGACCTGCGCGGCGACGCCACCGGTGGTCGTGGGCCGGTAGTCGCCGCCCGGGGCGACGTATCCGGTGCCGCCGCCGTCGGCGGGGATGATGTCGCTCTCCGCCCCGCCCACCCCGGCCTGGGACCACGCGCCGTCGTACCACTTCTGCCAGCTGCCGGTCGCCATCTTCCCGGAGATCGGTGCCCGGGCGACGTGCTGGAGCCAGACGGGGCCGCTGCCGGACTTGTCCAGCACGCGGGTGGCGTAGAAGGCGTAGAAGTAGCCGGAGGCGTTGTCGACGAAGAGCCGCGGGTCGCCGTCGCCGTAGTAGTACGTGGAGCCGGGGAAGGCGGTGGTGTCGCCGCGGGTGGTGCTGTAGGGCGAGGTGATCGCGTGGCCCTTGATCGTCCAGGTGTGGCCCTGGTCGGTGGAGACGGCGTAGTCGAGCGCGTCGTAGTGCAGCCCGTCCCCGAAGGGCTGCGGGGTGAACTCGTTGTGGACCAGCCCGTACCAGTTGCCGGTGTCCGGGTCGACCCAGACGCCGAGCAGGTCGCAGTAGTCGCGCTCGGCGTAGCCTGAGCCGCTCGGGGCGTTCGTCGCGGTGACGCCGGTGGGGCTGTTGTTGCAGCGCCAGGTGGTGTTGCCGTTGCTGTCCTTGGAGTTGGCCGGGTTCACCGCGGTGCTGATCCCCGCGAGCGTCGCGGAGTCGAAGTCGGCGCCGGAGTAGAAGCTCCACTGCCGGCTGTCCTTCGCGCCGTACAGCGAGTGCGAGGATTGGTAGTAGAACTGGCCGTTCTTGTCGGTGTAGACGTCCGCGGGGGTGTCGTCGGGGTTCGCGAAGCTCACCGGTGTGCCGGAGGAGAGCACGTACGCCGGCGCGGGGGCCGTCGCCGCCGACCAGACCTGCGCGGACTGCGAGGGGTCGCAGGAGGCGAGCCCGATCGCGGCCCCGTCCATCACGGCGCCCTGGACCGCCAGGCATTTGCCCGAGGCTGAGCTGTAGATCGTCTGGTCGGGCAGGTGGGCGAAGTGCTGTCCCGGCACCGCCGCGGAACAGGTCCACAGCTCGAGCAGTGCCGCGGTGGCGTTCGACCCTCCGGTGACCTGGAGGCACTTGCCGAGCGTGGAGACGGTGCCGTCGGTGTTCCAGGACCACTGCTGCTCCGCGCCGCCGTCGCAGCCGAGGAGCTGGACGCCGTTGCCGTCGGCCGTCCCGGAGCCCGTGTCGTCCAGGCACCGCCCTGCGTTGGTGACCGTTCCCGCAGCGGCCGACGCTCTGGCGCGGGCCGCGGCATGGGCCGGGGCCTGCACGCCGAGCCCGATCAGCGCGCAGCTCACGGCCAGAACGGCCACCTGTGCCCTTCTGCCTTCCATGTCACGTCCTGAGGTCGAAGGAATAGTTCAACTAGGATCTGAACTAATCTGGCGCGGCGTCAAGGGGTCCGTCTATGATTCCTGACTGTCCATCAGCAAGAGCTCGCCATAACCCTGGAACGCGATCCCGGAGGTCGTCGTGCGCACTGCTCTCGGCAAGGCCGCTCTACTCTGCTCGCTGGCCGTGCTGCTCCTCGCACAGGCGCCGGCCGCCAGTGCGACAGGCCCCCGGCCCCGGTCGGCGGTGAGCGCGGACGCGACCGCGCGGATCCCCGTCATCTTCGTCCACGGGCGCAACTCCGGTCCGGGCGTGTGGGGCACGATGGAGGCGGACTTCGAGGCCGACGGCTACGGCAGCAGCCAGCTCTTCGCCTGGGACTACGACTCCAGCCAGTCCACCAACGAGGTGCTCGCGGGCCAGTTCGCGACCTACGTGTCCCAGGTGCTGGCGCAGACCGGGGCCTCCCAGGTCGACATCGTGGCCCACTCCCAGGGCAGCCTGCCGACGCGCTGGTACCTCAAGTTCGGTGGCGGCACCGCCGTCGTGCGCCACTGGGTCTCCCTCGGCGGCCCCAACCACGGCACCGACCTCGCCTGGGCCTGTGCCCTGTGGGACCAGGGCTGCCGGGACATGACGCCGGGCTCCTGGGTCGAGTCGCACCTCGCCCAGGGCGACGAGATCCCCGGGCCCACCCGCTACGCGACCTTCTGGTCGCACTGCGACGAGTTCATCCTCCCCAACAGCAGCGTCCCGCTGGACGGCGCCGTCAACACCGACGCGGGCTGCCTCAAGCACAACGACCTGCTCACCGACCCGGGCGTCGCGGCGGGGACCCTCGCCTTCCTCGCGAGCTGATCCCGGCCGCCACGCGCTCCGCCGGCCGCACGGCCTACGCCGTGCGGCTGGTGCTCTGGTCCAGCAGGCGCCAGCAGGCCAGGGACTGGCGCAGATGGCCCGCCTCCTCGAAGCGGAGGGCCGCCGCGCGCAGGCGTTCCTGCGCCTCCGCGCGGCAGTCCAGCGCCAGCAGGGCGCGCCCCCAGGTGGCTTCGAGGCGGGCCTGGTCCGGTTGCTCCAGTGGCGTGCCGTCCGCGGCCGTCGCCCGGCACAGGGCCTCCGCGCCCGCCGGATCGCCGGTCAGCAGCAGGTACTTGGCCCGGATCACGTTCAGGCGCCCAGGTGGTGTGCGGCGCACCACGGCGACGGCCAGGGACGCGTCGAGGCACTCGCCCGCCGTGTCCAGCTCGACCTCCAGATCGACGAGCAACGACGCCAGGGCGGTGCAGAAGTGCGTCCAGTCGCTGAGGCGCAGGTCGAGGGAGCCGAGGATGCTCCTGGCGAGCGTGAGATGCCGCACGGCCTCGTCGGTGCGGCCCAGGCGCGCGTGGACCGTGCCGGCGGCCCAGTGCGCCCGGCCGAGCGCGCCGCGCTGCCCGACCCGCTCTGCGGTGGCGATCAACTCGGCGATCTCGCTGGCCAGTTCGCCCGCATCGGCGCCGAGCTCGCAGCGCACCGAGAGGCACACTCCCAGCAGCCGCACGTGCTCGGGGGTGTCCTCCAGGCCGCTCTGCGGCAGCAGGTCGGCACAGGCGGCCAGGGAGACCCGGGCCCTGGTCAGGTCACCCGCGTCGCGCGCCGCGGCCGCGAGATCGACGAGGATCTTGATGCGTGCCGTCGGCGGGTCGACGCCGTCCACGCGCTGCGCGAGTTGGGTCAGGATCTCCAGGCCGGCCTCGTCGTCGCCGAGTGCGGCCAGCTCCTGGGAGATGCGCAACCCGATGACCAGCGTCGCCCAGGAGGGCGGGCGCTCGCGCAGTCGTTCGCCCAGCGCCCGCGCCTCCGCCCGGACGCTGCCCGGCTCCCGCGACTCGCCGCCCTCGTGGAGCAGAAGTCGCACGATCTCGTCGCTCGTCTCCCGCACGAGTGCCAGTCCTGCACCGCCGGCTCCGGCTGCCGCGTCGTCGATCGGCCCGCCCTGAGCCGGCATCACGCCAGTGAGTGGCAGTGGGCCGCCCGCCAGCTCCTCGGGCGGCACCCCCAGGACCTGGCTCAGCTGGAGCAGCACGTCGAGGGTCGGCTCACGGCGGCCGGACTCCAGCAGGGAGATGTAGCTGGGTGCCACCAGGTCGCCGGCCAAGGCCCTTTGCGAGAGCCCCTGTTGGGTGCGGAGAGTCCGCAGGCGTCGACCGAAGGCGGGTTGACGCTCGGGAGATGGCTTTGCCATGAACACTCCATGATTTCATTGTCACCGGCGCGCGCGGCATTGTAACATCAGTAAAGGAATGTCCGCTTCCGGCTTACGCCAGTAAACCACCAGAGGGGCACTGGTGACCAGAAGTCAGGAGCCTGTCCGGCTGCCTGCCAGGGGGGAGGCGCAGATGGGGACGAGCTCGTGGCCCGAGCCCGAGGTTCCGCGCCGATCGCTGAACAGGTTTCCGACGTTGGTGCGCGGGTCGCGGCCCCATGACGAGGACGAGGTGGCGCCGACGCCCCTCGGGGACGAGCACGGCCGACGTGCTCCGGAGGTCGGCCGGTCGAGCGACTGGCCCTGGTAGCGACCGGTTCTGACGCTCTGTGATGTCACCGGAGCACGAACTCGCCGAACTCCTGCCCGGGGCTCTCCCGTGCTGCTAGCTTGACTCCAGTCATCAACCGGCGATGACTGGAGTGATCGTCGGTCACCGCCTCCGTTCGTGCTGACGCCAGGGCCGCTGAAGCCGGTCCCGACGTCCGGCCCGTCATGGCCCCGTACCCGTCCGTCCAGCAGAGGGAGCCCGCCCATGCCGCCGCTGTCCGCCCACCGTGTCGGGAGCGTCGCCGAGGCCCTGCGGCACGCTGTCGACCGTCTCCGCGCGGTCGGCATCGACACCGCCGAGGCCGACGCCCGGCTGCTCGCCGCCCATCTCCTCGATACCACTCCCGACCGGCTGTCCGAGTACGCCGACGCGGAGGTCCCCGCCGGCTTCGCCGAGCTGGTGGCGCGGCGGGCCGAGCGTTGCCCGGCCGAGCGGCTCACCGGCTGGGCATGGTTCCGCGGTCGCCGTTACGCACTGACGGAGGCCGTCTTCGTCCCCAAGCCGGAGACCTCCGACGTGGTCGGCCGTGCGCTCGCCGCGTTACGCGCGCAGGGCACGGAACAGCCGGTCGTCGTCGACCTCTGCACCGGGTCCGGCGTCCTGGCCGTCTCGATCGCGGCCGAGTACCCCGGCGCGCGGGTCCACGCCGTCGACCTGTCACCCGAGGCGGTCGCCGTGGCCCGGGCCAACGCCGCGGGCCTGCCGGTCCAGGTCCTCGTCGGGGACGCCTCCACGGCCCTGCCCGAGCTGGACGGCACGGTCGACCTGCTGGTCGCCAACCCCCCTTACACACCCGTGGGTCACACGGTCCACGCACCCGAGGTCGCCGACTTCGACCCGCCGTTGGCCGTGTGGGCGGGTCAGGAGGGGCTGGACGTGATCCGCGCCGTCGAGTCCCGCGCCCGCGGCCTGCTCCGCCCGGGTGGTGCGCTGCTGCTGGAGCACGGCAGCCACCAGACCCGCTCGGTGCCCGCGCTCTTCGACTCCGCCCACTGGTTCGAGGTCAGGGAACACGCCACGGTCAACGACGGTTGCCTGTCCGCGTTCCGTCGCCCGACCACGGAGCGCTGACGACGGAGCGCTGACGACGGAGAGCTGACCACGGACGGGACCGCTGCGGGCCGAGCGCGCCGCGCCCGGCCCGCTACGCGTCGGCGGGCGGCGTCGCGGCGCAGCCCTCGGAGCAGAAGCGGCTGCGGGCGCTGTTGCCCCAGCGCTGGTGCGGCGTCTGGCACCGGGGGCACCGGCGGGTGATCCCCGGGGTGGTGGTGTCGATCAGGTCCAGGGCGTTCAGCAGGTCCCGGCAGTCCTCCGCGCCCCGGGCGCGTGAGGCCACCAGCAGCCGGGCCTGTTGGCGGGTGCGCAGGTCCTGCACGGTGTAGATGTCGTAGTCGCCTGAGCCGTACGGGTCCCGCATGTGGGCCTTCTCTCACGCACCGCGACGGCGGTGTCGGTGTGGGTTTCCCGCCCGGACGGGAGATCGAACGTGCGCCGGGGAGGCGTGACCGCGCGCCCGGTCAGCGTGCCCCGTCGCGGCCACCGGAGGTCAGGCCGTGGTGGCGGAGGGAGGGGATCATCAGGCACCTTCTCGTGTGGGCGTCGGCGGGAGCCGTCTTGACGAGAACGCGAGCGCTTCAGGGCGCGTGCTTGCCGTGGGCCTTCGGAAGAACCTTCGCGCAGGAAGGGGGTGTCTGGCTAGGGCCGTCGCTTCACTGGTCGACGTAACCGAAGTCCCCGGCGGTCCAGGCGCTGACGTCCTTGATGGCGATCCGGTACATCCCGCCGGTCTCCGGGATGCCCATCTGGCCCTGGAGGATCCGGGCCCGGTGGAAGTGCAGGTGCGCGGGAGCCCGGTCGGGGCGGGTTCGGGTGTCCTCGGCCGATCCCATGAAGATGGCGGCGAAGGGCCCGAGGAGTTCGGAGTCCCGCAGCAGTCCGGCGACGTGGCTCCGCCACACGTCCTCCGGGACGAGCCTGCCGGTGATGACCGCGCCGTGGACGAGGACGGTGAGGGGCATCTGGTTCGTCTGCTCGGCTTCCACGGTGGTGGCGATCTCCACGAGAAGCGCATCCGGCGTCGACATGCGGCCGATGCTACATGCGGTCGGCGCCGTGGTGCGGTGCGGCGGTCGCCGGATCTGGACCTTTCCGTGCTACTGTCGATATCAGTTGCAGTTGTGGTTCCCAAAAACTTCGAGTCCCCGCTCGATCCGGTTACGGCTCGAACGGGAGTACTTTTGTATTTCCGGCTCTGCCGGTCGGGGCAATCATCGCGGCGACCGCGGGTGCCGCAAAGTGCGGTTCCCGGGTATTGCCCCTGAAGGAGATTCAAATGGCTTCCGGCACTGTCAAGTGGTTCAACTCGGAGAAGGGCTTCGGCTTCATCGAGCAGGAGGGCGGCGGTCCCGACGTCTTCGCCCACTACTCGAACATCGCCACCCAGGGCTTCCGTGAGCTCCTCGAGGGCCAGAAGGTGACCTTCGACGTCACCCAGGGCCCGAAGGGCCCGCAGGCGGAGAACATCGTTCCGGCCTGACGCTGACGCGCATGACGCGGTCGGGGCCCGCCTCCCAGGAGTGCGGGCCCCGACCGCGTCTGCTTTTTTGCTTTCCGGGGCCCGCTCGCGGGCCCTGCCGGTCGAGCGGCCCGAATTCCCGGCGTATCCCGCGCGCGCAGCCTGCGCCTGCCCGGTAACGACCAGTTTCGGCGTCGTTTTCGTTGTCCCGGTTCGTTCTGCAATTCACGTCGCCACGGCCGGCCGTGAATTCCTCGACGCACCCGCTCGAGGAAGGCTCCCGCATGAACGTTTCACCTGGCACGAGCGACACGACGGGCACGCAGGACACACCCTCGTTCGCCGACCTGGGCCTGCCGTCCCCCCTGCTGCGTGAGCTGACCCGCCAGGGGATCGCCGAACCGTTCGAGATCCAGTCCGCCACGCTGCCCGACGCTCTCGCCGGACGGGACATCCTCGCGCGTGGGCGCACCGGGTCGGGAAAGACGCTCGCGTTCGGCCTCGCCGTGCTCGCCAGGAGCACCGGTCCACGCGGCACGCCCCGGCAGCCGCGGGCCCTGATCCTGGTCCCGACGCGGGAACTCGCCCAGCAGGTCAGCCAGGCGCTCGCCCCCTACGCCCGATCCCTGGGTCTGCGGGTGGCCACGGTTGTGGGCGGCCGGTCGATCAGTGCGCAGGCCCGCGCGCTGCGCGCGGGGACGGAGGTCGTCGTCGCCACCGCGGGACGGCTTGCGGACCTCGTCGAACGCGGAGAGTGCCGGCTGGACGGGGTGGCCGTCACCGTGCTGGACGAGGCCGACCAGATGGCCAACCTGGGCTTCCTGCCCCAGATCACCGCCCTGCTCGACCAGGTGCCACCCGGCGCCCAGCACCTGCTCTTCTCCGCCACCCTGGACCGCGACGTCGACGCGCTGGTGGACCGCTACCTGACCGATCCGGCCGTGCACGAGGTCCACGCCTCCGCCGAGGCGCTCGCCGCGACCGAGCACCACCTCGTCGAGGTCGACGCCGCGCACAAGCAGGCCGCGGTCACCGAGATCGCCGCCCGTGGCGAGCAGGTGCTCCTGTTCCTGGAGACCCGGGACGCGGTCGACCGGCTCACCGGGCACCTGCTGGACCACGGCGTCCGGGCGGCGGCCCTGCACGGCGGCAGGTCGCAGGCGCAGCGCTCGCGCACGCTGGAGCAGTTCAAGGCAGGGCAGGTCACCGCACTGGTCGCCACCAACGTCGCGGCCCGCGGCATCCACATCGACGACCTCGCACTGGTCGTCAACGTCGACCCGCCCGGGCACCACAAGGACTACCTGCACCGTGGCGGACGCACGGCCCGTGCCGGCGCCTCGGGCACGGTCGTCACCCTGGTCCTGCCCCACCAGAGCCGCGTCGTCGCGCAGCTGCTGGAGCGGGCCGGCATCACCGCCCAGACCGGCCGCCGGGCTACGGCGACGCAGGGCGGTAGCCACCGAGGAAGCGCCATCCCACCAGCGCGATGACCTCGGCCTCCGCGACCGGGAACCACCGACCCGCGGTGGAACTCCCCGGGCAGCGGCCTGGCCCCGGCGGTGCGTCAGGATCCTTGTGAAGACGTGGTGTTGTCACCTCCACGCGCCAGCCGGGCTCACCCGTGCGGGGTAACCTGGGGGCGTCCAGGGCACTTCGCATCCGGTCGTCGTTCCGGCATCGTCCTGGGTTCACCACACTGCCGTGCGGCCGCACCGGCTGCTCGGAGACAGGCTCAGGTGCCATCGTGGCCAGCCGACTGCTTTCCTTCGCGGGGTCCCGCCTGACCGTGGCCGACGTCATGGAGCCGTACGCGCACCAGATCGCCGACGACTCCACCATCGACCAGGCCAACGACCTCTTCGAGGATCCCGGTATCCCCTACCTGCTCGTCCACGACGCGGCCGGGCGTTGCGAGGGCCTGGTCACCCGGTCACGGCTGCTCGTCTTCCTGGCCCGCTCGTGGTACACGCAGCACACCGCCATCAGGGACACCGTCTACCAGCGCGGCCCGTTCGCCCGGCCGGCAATGGCGCTGGAGCCCGCCGCGGACACGATGCGGACCAAGCAGCTGCGGGTCTGGCCCGTCGTCGACGACGACGGGCACGTCCTGGGCGTCCTCAGTCTGGGCGCCCTGGGCGCGCGACTTCCCGGCGGTGTCGCGTCCGCCACGTGACGGGGACGGCCGCCCTGCGAGGGCCTGCGCCGTTCGGGTCAACCTCCACGCCGCCGCATCCACCCCAGGACGAGGAGCACCAGCCCGGCCAGCACGGTCACGGCCCCCAGCGCGGCGTAGCCGGGGTGGCCGGACATCATGGAGCCGTGCAGCGCCCCGGTGCCCTGCGCGATCCACACTCCGCCCAGCACCACGAGCACGGCCCCGATGATCCGTGGGATCCACATCGCGCACCTTCCAGCCTCGGACGACTGCGGCGTATCCGGTACCTTCTCTCCGCCTTTACCCGGTTCTACGCGCCCAGGCGGGCGCGGGTTCACCGGGTCGTCGGCGGAGCGGGGGTGATGTCATGGGCTCCGGGGCCGCATACTTGCGGTAATGACAAGATCTGAGGGACCCAAGCGCATTCTGCCCGCCAGCCCGTTCACGCGCCCCAGCGCGCCTGTTCCCGAACGGTTCGCCGTCGGGGACCGGGTGAACCACGACAAGCACGGCCTCGGTCGTGTGGTCGCCGTGGAGGACGAGGCTTCGGTGATAGTCGATTTCGGCTCGGCCCACCGCCGTATCTCCTCGCCCTTCTCCGCTATGACGAAACTCTGACAGTCCCGACATCGCGCCCGCCCGGGAGGTTCCGCCGGGCGCGTCGGGGCGAGGAACCGGGCCGTGGTCCGGTGGCTGCTGTGCGCGGCGGCTCCCTGCCGTCGCGGCCGCAGGGCTGTCAGCGCAGGCACGCCGGGCAGGGATGCCGGTGGGCCAGCGCCTCGCCGAGCGGAACCAGGAGGACGGCGGGTACGCCGCCATCCATGGTGCGCGCGAACTCCTGGCCCGCCAGGAAGAGCTTGCAGTCCTCGCCGGAGTGGTACGTGTCGCTCGTCGCGGTGGTCACGACGGCTGCCGGGGTGGGCACAGGTGGGTTCCGGTCTCCGGGCCGCGCAGGCCCGGTGTCGGCGTTCGCCGAGAACGACAGGGGCACGGCAGCCGGTGTGCGGAATACCCTCGGTGTCGTCAGCCTACTCCGCGCCGGCCCGCAGGGACCGGCTCCGCCGCTTCGGCCTTCCCCGGGTGCACGATGGAGGTGGCGCACCCCTGATCCCCGGGGGCGGCGTCGACCGAGGAGATGACCATGTTCGGTTATCGGGTTCCCGCTCCGGATCAGGCGATGCTGATCTCAGGTGGTCGGCGGGGGATGGGGACGGCGCCGTTCCGTGTGGTCACGGGGCACGGCGCGTTCGTGTCGCCGGTTTTTCGCAAGACCCGCTTCCTGACCCTGGCGATGTGCGAGGCGGAGGTCGACGAGAACTGCGTCACGCACCAGGGCATCGCGCTGACGGTCCGCGCCGTGATCGCTTTCAAGGTCGGCAACGACACGGAGAGCATCGTCAATGCGGGCCAGCGGTTCCTCTCCGACCAGGACCAGATGTCGGTCCTGACCGGCCGGATCTTCGCCGGTCACCTGCGGTCGATCATCGGTTCGATGACGGTCGAGGAGATCGTCACCGAGCGGCAGAAGCTGGCCACGGAGGTGCTGGAGACCTCCAAGGCCGAGATGGCCAAGATCGGCCTGACCGTGGACTCGTTGCAGATCCAGTCCATCGACGACGGACAGACCGGCTACATCGCGGCGATGGCCGCTCCGCACCAGGCCGCGATCCAGCGGCAGGCGAAGATCGCGCAGGCCCAGGCCACCCAGGCCGCGGCCGAGGCGGAGCAGGCGGCCGAGATCGCCGCCGGACTGGTCGGCCAGGGCCTGACCATTCTGGACTCGGTCCGGCAGAACCTCGGCGGCATCCCGCGCGCGCTCGGCGAGGCCGAGGACGGCACCGGCACTGGCGCCGGTGGTGGTGACGGTGCCGGGAAGGCACGCACCAGGCACCTCGGCCCGGTGGACTGACGCCCCCGGGGCGCGCATCGCGCCCCGGCGACGACTACCAACGCGCGATGCCGCGCCCGAGGCCGAGCGCAGTGCCGGAGCCGGAGCCGGACGGTGATCCCGACAGGGAGGGCGGTCCGAAGCCGGATGCCGATCCGGACACCGCCCCGGACAGCGACCCGGACGCCGAGGGGGACCCGCTGCCGGACGGCGCTCCCGAGGGCGAGGGTGATTCCGAACCGGAGGGGGAGCCGGATCCGGACGGTGATCCCGAACCGGAGGGCGAGCCGGAACCGGACGGGGAGCCCGACGTGGAGGGCGAGCCCGAACCGGAGGGCGATCCCGATCCCGAGGGGGAGCCCGAACCGGACGGTGATTCCGATCCCGAGGGCGAGCCGGACGCCGAAGAGCTGCCGGACGCGCTCGGTGAGCCCGAACCGCTGCCGGAACCGCTCGCCGACGGGCTGGGGAGGGGCGGCGGGGGGACCCGGTGGTCGCCGTGGCCGTCGCCGCCGACCGGACGGCTGAACCACTGGTTGTGCTGCTGGTCGTAGAGGATGATCGTGGTCTGCTCGGTCACCGTGGACTCGATGATGACGATCTCGTCCGTGCGGAACGTCGGCCAGGATGTGCCCGTGAACGTCTCCTGGCCGCTGGTGACGGTGGGCGCGAGCAGCGGATTGCCGCAGGCACAGCGGGCCCGCGGCAGGCCGCGGGCGTCGATCAGCACGGCGGTGCCGGACTGGAGCACCGACTGGAACGCCGTCGCCTGCCCGTTCTGGAAGCCGTGGTTGGTCACCCGGGTGTCGGCCCGCAGCACGACGGGCGTCAGCGACCTCAGGTAGGCGGGGATCTGGTCGGGCGCGATGCCCTCGACGGAGGCCCAGGCGCGGCCCTTGTCCTGGTGCGTGGTCAGGTACGCGGCCAGCTGCGCGACATCGCAGCTGGAGAGGGACTCGGTGCCGCCGTAGAGGCCGACGGCCGAGCCGGGAACCTGTCGGGCCGAGGTGCCGGCCGCCTGCGTCGCGACCGGCTGGGCCGGCGAGGCCGTGGCGGAGCGGGGGTGCGAGGGCGTTGCCGAGGCGCTGGTCGTCGCCGTGCCCTGGGCGGTGGGCGTGAACGGATAGGGTCCCGTCGAGTTCGCCGGCTGGAGGGCGACGGCCTGTGAGGTGCCGGGGCCCGTCAGCACGAGTGGCAGCACCACGGCTGCCGCCACGCCCGCGCCGATCACCGCCCAGGCGCCCGGCCGTCGCCACCAGCTCCGGTGCGGTGGCCCGCCCGCCGCGGACGCGCCGCCGCCCTCGCCGCCCGAGGGCGGCCCCTGGGGCGGCTGTGCGGGCGGTCCGGGCCGGCCGGCCGCCTGTGTCTCCGGCGCGGTGGACGCGGCGGTGGCGGGGTGGTCCGAGGGCCGTGAGGGCGGGGTGGCCGAGGGAGCCGACAGCGGCCCGGAGGGCGGTCCGGACGGTGTGCCCGCGGCCTGCTCGGACGGCGGACCGCCGGGCCCGCCGCCGGGGAACTGCCGGTGCGGCTCCGTGGGCGGATCGTTGGGCGGCTGTGCGGGCGTTTGGGCACTCACGGGCCTTGCCTCCCAGGCGTGCGGGTCGTCGGCCCCCCGGTCACCGCCATTCTCGACCGACCCGCTCGGCCTCGCACACGGCGGCGCCCGGCGCGGTCACGGGCCGTCACCACCGGGCCCGGAGCCCGGCGCCGGGCTCGGCCCGGCGTCCGGCGGCTCGACGGCCGCCAGGGTGTGGATGCGCTGGCCGTCGCAGTAGAACCAGCGTTCCTGGTCCAGGTCGAGCAGCCACGCGGCGTCGCCGTCCAGCACGACGCCGAGGCGCAGCCCGTGGGTGAGGTGCCGGAAGGTCTCCAGGTCGACGGTCCCGTCGGCGAGGTCCTCGACCCCCTCCCGGTACTGCGCCAGGGCGTGCTCCAGCTGCCGCAGCAGCGGACGCGGATCGGCCGTACGGGTGAGTGGCTGTGCGGTCCCGGGCGGGCTGTGCGGGAGGGAGACCAGCAGGCGGCCGTCGACCCAGGCGGTCCAGCCGTTGGAGCAGACCACCCGGGCCCAGTCCCCGCGCACGTCCTCGACCCGCACGGGCAGCAGGGCGTCCAGCCGGACGCTCGGCTCGGAGAAGTCCGGCCTGGTCCAGGTGGCGAGGCCGTCCGGCGGCGCGACGTGGGTCGGCCGGAACTCCAGCGGGTCCATGGCAACGTCCTATCCGCACGGGCCCTGCCCCGCCACTCGGGGGGCCGCGCGGCATCAGCCGCGCAGGGTGGTCTCCAGGCGGCGCAGGGCGAGGGCGAGGCACCCGGCCCCGAGCAGGGCGAGGTAGCCGGCCGGCACCAGCAGCGCCGGTCCGGCGTGCCCCAGGAACGGCTGCCGGACCAGCTCGATGCTCTGGTAGAGCGGCAGGCACTCCACCAGCAGCTGCACCGGGCGCGGATACACCCCGAGCGGGTAGAAGGTCGTCGCGAACAGGAACATCGGCAGCATCACCAGCTGGATCAGCTGGAAGTCCTGCCAGCTGCGCAGCAGGGTGACGACCAGCAGGCCCAGGGAGGCGAAGGCGAAGCCGATCAGCAGCGCGCTCGGCACGACCAGCAGCGCCCAGGCGCTGCTCACCAGCCCCAGCAGGGAGACCACGACGAGGAAGCCGACGGTCACCAGCGCGCCGCGCAGCAGCGCCCAGCAGGTCTCGCCGAGCGCCACGTTCCAGACCGTCATGGGCGTGGTGAGGATCGACTCGTAGGTCCGGTCGGTGCGCAGCTTGCCGAACATGTTGAAGGTGGTCTCGTTCATGGCCCCGTTCATGGCGGCCGTCGCCAGCAGCGCGGGCGCGACGAACTGCGGGTAGCGCACGGTGGTGTCGCTCAGACCGGGCACGTGGCCGACCAGGGCGCCGATCCCGATCCCGAAGCTGACCAGGTAGAGCACCGGCTCGAAGACCTCGGCGACCAGCACCAGCCAGGTGTGGCGGTAGATCATCAGGTTGCGCAGGACCATGGCGTGCGCGCCGCCGGATCGGGCGGGCCGGCTCGTGAGCGGCGGGGCGGAGAGGTCGACGGCGGCCGTCATGGGCGTGCTGCCTTTCGGGAGGTCCGGGGAGCCTGTCGGGAGCGGCCGGTCAGGTGTGCAGGTGCCGCCGGTAGCTGCGCCGCGCCGCCCAGAGGCCGACCGCCGCCATGGCGGCGAGGTAGCCGACGTGGACCAGGGTGGCCAGGGCCGTCGCGGTGCCGAGCGCGAGCGTGCGGCACAGTTCCACGCCGTGCCACAGCGGCGTGACCTCGGCTGCCGCCTGCAACCAGCGCGGCAACTGGGTGGTGGGGAAGAAGGTCCCGGAGAACATGTAGAGCGGCAGGATGCCGAACCGCATCATCTGGTTGAGCGCGACGGGCCGGGTGACGGTGACCGCCCAGGCCATCACGGGTGTGGCGAAGGCCAGGCCGATCAGCACCGCGCAGGGGACCAGCAGCAGCGCGCGCACCGCGCCGACGGCGCCGAAGGCCGCTCCGACCAGCGCGAACATCACCCCGGACATGGCGACCCTGAGCACGACGAACATCAGGTGCCCGTGCAGGATGTCGCTCGGATCCAGTGGTGTCGCCGACGCCGCGCGGTAGTTGCCGCGGGTGCGCATCGACTGCATCACCGGCCCGGCCGACTCCACGTAGGTGGTCTGCATGGCGGCTGCCGCCAGCAGGCCCGGCAGGATGAAGTGCAGATACGGGACGCCGTGCAGGGCCGTGGCGGCGTGCGCGTTGATCAGCTTGCCCAGTCCGGCGCCCAGCGCGGTCAGGAAGAGCAGCGGATTGGCCACGCTGATCACCACCGTCCCGCGCCAGACCCGGCGGTAGCGGTGCAGCCAGTAGCCCAGCTCGCGGAGGGCGGGGGACTGCGGCAGGGGACGGCGCTCGGCGGTGGTCGTGCGGGGCATCGGTCCCTCGGTCCCTCGGAGGCGGGTAGGGGTGTGTCGTGTCCGGTGTGCTGGGGGTGTCAGTAGACGAGGGAGCGGCCGGTGAGGGTGAGGAAGACGTCCTCGAGGGTGGATCGGCGGACCAGGGCCGTGATCGGGCGGGTACCGGTGGTGTGGACCCGGCCGAGGACGGCCTCGCCGTCGTCGGTGTAGAGCATCAGGCGGTCCGCCAGGTCCTCGTGGCGGGGGACCAGGGAGCGGAGCTTGTCCCCGAAGGCCGCGCGGTCCGCGTCGGTCAGCCGCAGCTCGACCACCTCACGCGTGGTGTGACGGGTGATCAGCTCGGTGGGCGAGCCCTCGGCGACGATCCTCCCGGCGTCCATGACCACGATGCGGTCGCACAGCTGCTCGGCCTCGTCCATGTAGTGGGTGGTCAGCAGGAGCGTGACGCCCTCGCGCTTGAGCTGGAACAGCCGCTCCCACAGCAGGTGCCGCGCCTGCGGGTCCAGCCCCGTGGTGGGCTCGTCCAGCAGCACGATGTCGGGGTTGTTGACCAGCGCGCGGGCGATCGTCAGGCGGCGCCGCATGCCGCCGGAGAGTGCGGCGACCGATTCGTCGGCCTTCTCCGTCAGCCGCGCGAACTCCAGCAGCTCGTCGGCGCGACGTCGCACCTCGGCCTTGGGCAGGCCGAAGTAGCGACCGTAGACGATCAGGTTCTCCCGCACCGTCAGTTCGGTGTCCACGGTGTCGTCCTGGGGGACCACCCCGAGCCGGGCCCGGATCGCGGGACCCTCGGTGGCGGCGTCGTGGCCCAGGACGGACAGTTCGCCGCCGCTCGCGGGGGAGACACAGGCGATCATGCGCATCGTCGAGGACTTGCCGGCGCCGTTCGCGCCGAGCAGCCCGAACGCCTCGCCCCGGTGGACCTGGAAGTCGATTCCGTCGACGGCGGTGAACGCCTGGCCCCCGGGCTTTCCGTAGACCTTGCGCAACTGGCGTGCGGTGATGAGGGACTGCGACGCGGTGGGCACGGTCGAGCACGCTAGCGACGCCCATCCGGAGATTGCAAGGGAATATCTTGGATTTGCTGGCTCCAGTCTGACTCTTGCACTCCTCAGCGGTAGACGGTCCCGGGCCGGGGCGTGCCCGGGGCGAGGAGCTGGGACACGGTGACGAAGGTGTAGCCCTGGTCGCTGAGCGACTTGAGGATGGCGGGCATCGCGGGCACGGTCCCCTTGTGCAGGGGATGCAGCAGGATGATCCCGTCGCGCGCGGCGCCGTCCAGGACCCGCTCGGTGATCAGCGCCGAGTCGTCCGTCTGGTAGTCCTTGGCCGTCACCGTCCACAGCACCTGGGCCATGCCCAGCTCGCGGGAGATCGCCGAGACGCGGTCGTCGGTCCGGCCCTCCGGCGGACGCATCAGGGTGGGCCGGCGACCGGTCAGGTCCTCGACGGCCTTGGCCGTCCGGTCGAGCTCGTCCCTGACCACGGCGTCGGAGCTTTCGGTCAGCCGGGGGTGGTTCCAGGTGTGGTCCCCGATCTGGTGACCCTCCTGCGCCATGCGCCGCACCACGTCCGGGTGGCTGTGGATGCCCCGGCCCTCGAGGAAGAAGGTCGCCGGCGCGTGGTACTGCTTCAGCAGATCCATCAGGCGGGCGGTGGGTTCCCCGGGATTGCCGTCGAAGGTGAGCGCGAGGCACTTCTGCCGGGAGCAGTCCACCTGCCCCGCCGCAGCGCTCCCGTTCGCCTGCTCCCGTGCCTGCTGCGGGGTGACCGTCGCCATCGCGGAACCGCGGACGACCACCGTCGTGACGACCGAGGCGACGACCACCACGGCCAGCCCCAGCAGCACGAACAGGCGCGGACGTCTCCTTACGAACTTCATTCCAGGAATCGTACGGTCGGCCCCGCCCCGGAACGGGGGACCAAAGTCCTCAGCTCAGCAGGTGGTCCAGGGCGCGGCCGAAGACGGCACGGGCGACGCGGGCCGTCAGCGGATCGAGAGCCGCCGGGACGCCCTTGACGCGGATCTCCTCGACCCAGACCGCGCGGGTCGAACCGTCCTCGCCGGTGTCGACGCGCAACTCCGCCCAACCGCGGACGATCCGGCCGCGCTTCTCCAGACGGCACAGCGCCCCGCGCCCCGGTTCCGGCGCACGGAACGCGACGATCTCCATGGGATCGTCGAAAGCGAGTGGCCCGATCGCCGTCCGGGCCAGGACCACGTCCCCGACGGCACGCCCCGCACCGCGGACGGCACCGACCAGGGTGAACGGCACGCCCTCGCCGTGGCGCGGCCAGTCGGTCAGCCGCGCCCAGCAGGCGGCGGGCGTGAGGGTGGTGGTGCGGGTCACCAGGAAGACGGCCATCGCCGCTCAGCATACGGTTCCGCCGACGCCGCCGCCGGGACCGCCCGTAGGCTGGGGCCGACCGCGCGAGTCGGCTGCCGTCGCGGCAGCGGCGCGGAGGCGGAGGAGAGTTCGGTGCGGCGGTTCGACTGTTCGAACGAGGAGCAGCGCGAGGCGGGGCTGCGTGAGGCGGCGGCCGCGGTCAAGGACGGTCGGCTCGTGGTGCTGCCCACGGACACCGTCTACGGCGTGGGCGGCGACGCCTTCGACCCGGCGGCCGTGAACCGGGTCCTCGCGGCCAAGGGCCGCGGCCGGAACATGCCCTCGCCCGTGCTGGTCGGCGGCCCGGAGCAGGTGGACGACCTGGCCGAGGAGCTTCCCGCGCAGGCCCGGGAGCTCATGTCCCTGTTCTGGCCCGGCGGGCTGACCCTGATCGTGCGCCACCGGCCGTCGATCACCCTGGACGTCGGCGACACCGGCGGCACGGTGGGCATCCGGATGCCGGACCACCCCGTCGCCCTCGACCTGCTGCGCAGGACCGGCCCGATGGCGGTCTCCAGTGCGAACCTGACCGGCCGTCCCTCCCCGCAGGACTGCGACGCGGCACAAGGGATGCTGGGCGACAGCGTCGCCGTCTACCTCGACGGCGGTGCGACGGCGGCCGCCGTCCCCTCCTCGATCGTCGACCTGACCTGTGCCGAGCCCGTGCTGCTGCGTGCCGGCGCGATCACCCTGGAGGAGCTGCGCAGGATCGTGCCCACGCTGCGCGAGCGCTGACCGGGGCGACCGGCGGCCCGGGCCCACACGCCGGTTCTGATCGTTCGCCACCGGGTCAGGGCCGTGCCTCGGCGATGACGACGGTGACGTCGTCGCCGGCGACCGGGGGCGTGAGGGCGGCCAGGAGGTGGTCCGCCGCCGTCTCCAGGGGTAGGTGCCGGAGTCCGGCGAGCTCGGCGAGGAGGGCGTCGAGGCGGTCGCCGAGGGCCTGGTCCCGTCGCTCGATGAGGCCGTCGGTGTACAGGACCAGCCGTGCCCCGGGCAGCAGCGGCACCTCGCTGGTGGCGAGCTCCACCGTCGCGGCGGCGCCCAACGGCGCGCCCGGGGGCAGGTCGAGCAGGAGCGGTGGACCGTCCGGGGGTTGGGTCACGGGCGGCAGGTGGCCGGCCAGGGCGATCTGGCAGAGGCCGGCGGCCGGCGTGCACTTGGCTATCGCGCAGGTCGCGATGGTGTCGTCCAGTTCGCCGGTCAGTTCGTCGAGTTGGCGCAGGATGTCTGCGGGGTTCAGGCCGAGGCGGGCCAGGGCCCGTGCAGCGGTGCGTAGTTGGCCCATCGTCGCGGCGGCGTTGATCCCGTGCCCCATCACGTCGCCGACGACCAGCGCGGTTGCGCCGTCGCGCAGCGGGATGACGTCGAACCAGTCGCCCCCGGCGTGACCGGCGGCCGCCGCGGGCTCGTAGCGGCAGGCGACCTGCAGGCCGGGGACCTCGGGCGGGGGCTTCGGCAGCAGGTGGCGCTGGAGCGTGGTCGCGGCCAGTTCCTGGGCCATGTACGAGCGGGCGTTGTCGATGCACACCGCCGCGCGGGAGGCCAGCTCCTCGGCGAGCAGCAGGTCGTCCGCGTCGAACGGGAGCGGATTGCGGGCGCGTTTGAGGTCGAGGGCGCCCAGGACCTCGCCCCGCGCGCTGAGCGGGACGGCGAGGTAGGAGTGGACGCCCGCCCGGGCCAGGACCGCCGCCGCCTCCTCGTCGCGTGCGATGCGGGCCAGGTGGTCGGAGCGCACGTACGGGACGAGGATCGCCCGTCCGGTGGCCGCGCACTGGGTGACCAGCCGGTTCGCCTCGTAGCGTGTGATCTCGCCGACGGGGTCGGCGGCTTCGGCGGCCTCGGTGGGATAGGCGGACTTGACCGCCAGCGCGCGGAAGAGCGCCGGGCCGGTGTGGGTCAGGTGGGCGGTACGCGACGCGAGGACCGCGTCCAGGACGTCGACGGCGGCGATGTCCGCCAGGCCGGGGACCACGATGTCGGCCAGCTCGCGGGCGGTCTGCTCCAGGTCGAGGGTGGTGCCGATCCGGGCCGTGGCGTGGGCGATCAGCGCGAGTCGGCGCCGGGCCTGTGCGGCCTGACGGTCGGCGCGGTGCTGCTCGGTGATGTCCACGACCGACAGGGCGACCCCCAGCACCCGCCCGCCCGGGTCCTCCAGCCGGTAGCAGGAGGTCAGCCACGCGTGGTCCACCTCCGGGTCGGCGGGAGTGCGGCCGGTGCGGAGCTGGTCGAGCATCGGCGTGCCGGTGGCCAGCACCTGGTGCATCGCCTGGTCCGCCGCGTCGGTGTCGATGAAGGGCAGCATCTCGGGGATGGTGCGGCCGACGTGCCGTTCCGCCGGGATGCCGTTGATGCGTTCGAGGGCCGGGTTGACCAGGACGTAGCGCAGGTCGGTGTCCAGGACGGCCAGGCCGATGGGGGACTGGGCGACCAGCCGCGCGCACAGCGCCAGGTCGCGCTCCAGCGCGCGCACGAGCGACTCGTCCGCGGCAAGCCCGAGCGCGTAGGGGGCTCCCTCCTTGTCCCGCAGCCGCACGTTGAGGAACTCCACCTGGCGGGTGGAGCCGTCCTTGTGGCGGACGGGGAAGACCCCGTCCCAGCTCCGGCCGCTGCCCATGACGGTCGTGAACAGGTCCAGGACCAGGGCGGTGTGCTGCTCGTCGACGAGCAGCGAGGCCGCGTACTGCCCGAGGGCCTCCTCGTCGCTCCACCCGAACAGCGCGCGCGCCTGCGGGCTCCACAGGGCGACCCGGCCGTCACCGTCGAGCAGGACGGCCGCCACACCCAGCAGGTTCAGCAGGCCGCCCGGCAGGGACGAGGTCGACCGGGACGGTCCAGCTGCTGTCCCGTCGGCGTCCGAGGCGTTCATCCGGATCCGCCCTTCGTCGCCTGACCCAGGAGCGCACTGATCTCTTCATCCTCGTCGTCCGCTGTAGCTTTCGCCAGCTTGAGAAAGAACTGGTTAAGGAAATCAGCAAGCACTTCAACAACGTGTTGACGCCGGTCGGGGTCGCCCCTACCTTTCCTTCGTGCGGAATTCACATTCCGCATCATGGAATCATTCTGAAGAAGGAGCGCCCGATGAACCTCGCGCCCCGAGAGATCGACAAGCTCTACGTCTACGTGGTGGCCGATCTGGCCCGCCGACGCCGCGACCGCGGGGTCAAGCTCAACTACAGCGAGGCCGTCGCTCTGATCAGCGAGGGCATCCTGGAGGGCGCCCGCGACGGACGCACCGTCGCGGAGTGCATGGAGCTCGGCAGGAGCGTCGTCGCGGCCGGTGAGGTGATGCCGGGCGTGCGCGAGATGCTCCCGCTGCTCCAGATCGAGGCCGCCTTCGTGGACGGCACCAAGCTGGTCTCCTGCCACGACCCCATCGGCGCCTAGCCGTGCGGTCCGCAGCCAGGCCCGCCCCCCTGATCCTGGTGGGCGGGCACGAGAGCCGTGGCGGGCAGGCACTGGGTCCGCTGGTGGAACAGGGCGTCGCCTTCCGTGCGGTCGGCGTCGGACGGGAGCTGACCCGCGCGGTCGCGGACGCGCTCGCCGCCCGGCCGGGGCAGCCGGTCTGTGTGGTGCCGATGTCCCTGGGCCGTGACCCGCGGCTGGTCGCCGACACCGCACGGGCCTTGCGCTGGCTGGCGGCCGACACGGGCGCCGGCGGCCGGCTGGCCCTGACCGAGCCGTTCGGGAGCGTGGGCCACCTGATCGGGTGGCTGCGCGCCGCTGTCGGTCGTGCCGCTGTCGGTCGTGCCGCCGCCGACAGCGTCCCCGCAGCCGCCGCCACAGCCGTGCTGCTCACGGCGCCCGCGGCCGGGCCCTTCGACGACGCGGAGCTGTTCCGGATCGCCCGGCTGGTCCGCCAGTACGGCGCCCACCGCTGGGTCGAGCCGGCCTTCGACGGAGGCGACCCCGGCCTCGCGGAGGGGGTGGAGCGCTGCCGCCTGCTGGGCGCGGCCCGGGTCCTGCTGGTGCCGGCCGGGTTCGCCCCGGCCGCACCGTCGCCGGTCGCCGGGGCGCAGGACGGCGGTCCGCTGCTCTCCCCGCACGCGGTCGGCGGCATCCTCGCCGCCCGCGCCGCGGAGGCCCTGCGGAGGCTGCGGCACGGCGAGGACGGCATCGCCGCCTGGCTCGCCGCGGACCACGGCCACGGCTACGCCCACGCGCACGCGGTCACCGAGCAGCACTCCCACGGGCACCCGCACTCCCACCCGGACCCGCACTCCCGCGCGCACCCGGACCCGGACCCGCACGTCCACCCGCACCACGCCGAAAGAGAGACGCCATGTCAGCAGGCAGACCTGTCTACCTCTACGGAGACGCTCCGGTCGAGATCAACGCCGGCCGGGCCACGGCACGCGTGCGGGTGAGCAACACCGGTGACCGGGCCGTGCAGGTCGGCTCGCACTACCACTTCTTCGAGGCCAACCGAGCCCTGGACTTCGACCGGGCCCAGGCCTACGGGCGGCACCTGGACCTCCCCGCCGGGACCGCCGTCCGCTTCGAGCCGGGCGACACCCGCGAGGTGGACCTGGTCGACTTCGCCGGTCACCGGCGGCTCGTCGGATTCAGCGGCCTCGTCGACGGCGGCCTCAACGCGGCCGACACCCGCGCCAAGGCGCTGCGCCGCGCTGCCGAGCGTGGCTTCCTCGGCGCCCGCGCCGAGAGCGGAGAGGACCTCACGGTCCGGGACGAGGAGAAGGGCGGCGACCTCTGATGGCGTTCATCCCGCGCAGCCAGTACACCGACCTGTTCGGCCCCACGGTCGGTGACCGGTTCCACCTGGCCGACACCAACCTCGTGGTCGAGGTCGAGAAGGACTTCAACGAGGGCCACTACGGCGACGAGGCCGTCTACGGCGGCGGCAAGGGCATCCGCGACGGCATGGCCCAGGACCCGGCGGCGACCAACCTCCAGGGCGCGCTGGATCTGGTGGTCACCAACGTGGTGGTGCTGGACCCGGTGCTCGGCGTGGTCAAGGGCGACATCGGCGTCAAGGACGGTTTCATCGTCGCCGTCGGCAAGGCGGGCAACCCGCGGTTGCAGAGCGGCGTGCACCCCAAGCTGGTGATCGGTCCGGGCACGGAGGTCGTCTCCGGTGAGCACCTGATCGCCACCGCCGGCGGCGTGGACACGCACATCCACTTCATCGCCCCGCAGCAGGCCCAGGAGGGCCTGACCAACGGCATCACCACCTTCATCGGCGGCGGCACGGGTCCGACCGACGGCACCAACGGGACCACCTGCACGCCGGGCCCGTGGAACATCGGCCGGATGTACCAGGCCGTCGAGGAGATGCCGGTCAACACCGGCCTGCTGGGCAAGGGCAACGGCTCGCTGCCGGAGGCGCTGCGCGAGCAGGTCGAGGCGGGTGTCTGCGGGCTCAAGGTGCACGAGGACTGGGGCGCCACCCCGGCCACCATCGACACCGCGCTGCGCGTGGCGGACGAGTACGACGTCCAGGTGGCCATCCACACGGACACCCTCAACGAGTCCGGCTTCTACGAGGACACCCTCTCCGCGATCGACGGCCGCACCATCCACACCTTCCACACCGAGGGCGCGGGCGGCGGCCACGCACCGGACATCATGCGGATCGCGGGGGAGCCGAACGTCCTTCCCTCGTCGACGAATCCGACGCTGCCCTACACCGTCAACTCGATCGACGAGCTGCTCGACATGGTGATGGTCTGTCACCACCTGAGCCACGACATCCCGGAGGACGTCTCCTTCGCCGACTCCCGGGTGCGCGCGGAGACCGTCGCGGCCGAGACGGTGCTGCACGACGAGGGTGTCATCTCCATCTTCTCCTCTGACTCCCAGGCCATGGGCCGGGTCGGCGAGTCCTTCGCCCGCGCCTTCCAGACCGCGCACCACTGCAAGGACCAGCGCGGCAAGCTCGACGGGGACAGCGAGCGCAACGACAACCAGCGGGTGCTGCGCTACCTGGCCAAGCTCACCATCAACCCGGCCATCGCCACCGGAACCGCCGACTGGATCGGCTCGCTGGAGCCCGGCAAGCTCGCCGACATCGTGCTCTGGCCGATCCACTCCTTCGGTGCCAAGCCCAAGCTGGTGATCAAGGGCGGGATGGTCAACTGGGCGCTGATGGGCGACCCGAACGCCTCCCTGCCGACCACGCAGCCCATCTACTACCGGCCGATGTTCGGGGCGACGGGCAAGGCCCGCCAGGCCACCCGGGTCTCCTTCATGTCGCAGGTGGCGATCGACCGCGGCGTGCCGGGCGAACTCGGCCTGGACAGCCGGGTGCTGCCGGTCCGCGACTGCCGCACCGTCGGCAAGCAGCACATGGTCCGCAACGACGCCCTGCCGAAGATCCAGGTGGACCCGGAGACCTACCAGGTCACCCTGGACGGCGAGCCCGCCACCATCGAGCCGGCCCGGACCCTTCCGCTCAACCACCTCTTCTACCTCGCATGAGCACGGGTGTGGGTCCGGCCCTCGACCACCTGCTGGTCAGCCTCCAGCTCACCGACTCGGCGTTCCCGAGCGGCCTCTACACGCTCTCGCACGGCCTGGAGGGCTACCTCCAGGCCCGGCGGGTGGACGCCGCGACGATGCCGGAGCTGCTGGAGGACCTGCTGCGGCACTCGGTCGGACCGGCCGACGCCACCGCGCTCGCGCTGGCGCACCGCGCGGCGACGGCGGGGGAGTGGGACGAGCTGGTCGAGATCGACCAGCGGCTCTTCGCGAGCAAGCTCAACCGCGAGCTGCGCCTCGCCTCGACCAGGACGGGGCGGCAGATGCTCGAGACCGTCCGGCTCGCGCTCGGCGGTGCGGAGCTGGACCGCTACACCGCACTGGTCGTGGCCAAGCGGTCGCCCGGCTGCCAGGCGGTGGCCGCCGGGGTCGCCTACGCGGCGAGCGGCGTGCCGGTCGAACAGGCCGTGGCGAGCGACCTGTTCGCCTTCTGCGTCAGCTTCGTCAGCGCCGCCCTGCGGTTGCGGCTGACGGACCACCGGCGGGCCCAGATCACGCTGCGCTCTCTCGCGCCCGTCATCGCGGAGACCACGGCGGCGGCGCTGGAGCGCGAGCTCGCGGACCTGGGCGGCTGCGTCCCGGTCGCGGACGCGATGTCCGGCCGCCACGAGCGCGCCGAGGCGCGGATGTTCGTCTCGTGAGCAGCACAACAAGCACCAACAGCAAGAAGGAGGGCCCAAGATGACGGACGAGGTGCTGCGCGTGGGCATCGGCGGGCCGGTCGGCTCGGGAAAGACCGCGCTGATCGAGGCGCTGGTCCCGGTGCTGATCGCCCGCGGCCGACGGCCCGCGGTGATCACCAACGACATCTACACCCAGGAGGACGCCCACCACGTCCGCCGCAACCTGGCCGGGGTCCTCGACCCGGAGCGTGTGGTCGGCGTGGAGACGGGCGCCTGCCCGCACACCGCCGTCCGCGACGACCCGACGATGAACCTGGCCGCCGGGGCCGAGCTCCTGGAGCGCTTCCCGGACGTCGACACCCTCATCTACGAGTCGGGCGGCGACAACCTGACACTGACGTTCAGCCCGGTGCTGGTCGACATGTTCTTCTTCGTGCTGGACACCGCCGAGGGCGAGAAGATGCCGCGCAAGCGCGGTCCGGGCATCACCGACTCGGACGTGCTGGTCATCAACAAGATCGACATCGCGCAGTACGTCCGCACCGACCTGGACGTGATGACGTCCGACGCCCACCGCGTGCGCGAGGGCCGGCCGGTGGTGCTCACCAACAGCCTGACCGGCCAGGGCCTTACCCAGGTCGCGGACCTGCTGGAGTCCTACCGCCGGGTGCCCGCGTGACCACCACCGCCCGCCCCTTCGCGGCCGAGCGCTCCGAGCGGCTGACGCCCGCCCACTACGAGCCGTCCCGTGTCCCCGCCGAGGTGCGGCGGTACGCGGGACGGCCGCGGGCGCTGGGCGTGGGCAAGCCGGGCAAGATCGGGCTGCTGGAGCTGGGCTTCGAACGGATCGGTGTGCGCACCGAACTGGTCACCCACTACCAGAAGTCGCCGCTTCAGATCATGCGGCCGCTCTACTACGACCCGGCCCGCCCGGACCTCGCGGTCACCCTGTTGATGTCCACCGGTGGCGGCATCGTCCAGGCCGACCGGCTGCGGACGGACGTGCACTGCGGCGCGGGCACGGCCGTCCACCTGACCACCCAGGCGGCTACCAAGGTCCACCGGATGGACGCCGACTACGCCACCGCGCAGGTCCTCCTCCACGCCGGTGAGGACGCCTACGTCGAGTACCTGCCGGACCCCACCATCCCTTACCGCGACTCGCGCTTCTACCAGCGCACGGTCGTCACCGTCGCGCCCTCGGCCACCGTGCTCGCCGGGGAGACCGTGATGGCCGGACGGCTCGCCCACGGCGAGCGCAACGCCTACCGGGTCTTCGCCTCCGACCTGGAGTTCCGCCGCCCCGACGGCCGCCTGCTCGCCCTGGACACCGTCCGGCTGACGCCCGGCCGGAGCGGCGGGGGCGTGACCGGGCCGGCGGTGCTGGCCGGACACGACCTGGTGTCCACCTTCTACGCCGTCACCCCGCTCGCTCCCGCCGCCGAGGTCGCCGACGCGCTGCACCACGCGCTCAGCGCCTTCGACGGCGACGGCGGCGGGCTGCTGTTCGGGGTGAGCGTGCTGCCCGAGGACTGCGGAGCCTGGCTCCGGGTCCTCGGCGACGACCCACCCACCGTCGGCGCGGCGCTCAGGCACGCCTGGGACGCCGTCCGCCGACTGCTGATCGGCGCGCCCGCGCCGGTCCTGCGCAAGTCCTGATCCCCCTCATCGGAGAGAATCGGATGCCCTCCCACCTCGACACGGGTAACACCGCGTGGCTCATGGCGAGTACTGCCATGGTGCTGCTGATGACCCCCGGTCTCGCCTTCTTCTACGGCGGCATGGTCAAGACCAAGCACGTGCTGGTCATGCTCAAGATGAGCTTCGTCTGTCTGGCGCTGGTCACCGTGCTGTGGCTGGCCATCGGCTACAGCCTGGCCTTCGGCAAGGACGTGAACGGCTGGGGCCTGATCGGCACGCCGGCCCACTGGATGATGCACGACGTCGGCATGACCAGCCTGACCGGCAACATCCCGACCGTCATATTCTCCGCCTTCCAGATGGCGTTCGCGATCATCACCGTCGCCCTGATCAGCGGCTCGATCGCGGGCCGCGCCACCATGCGCGGCTGGCTCTGGTTCGTCGTCGCGTGGACGCTCTTCGTCTACGTGCCGATGGCCCACTGGGTCTTCGCGCCCGACGGCTGGATCGTCGCGCACCTGGGCGCGCGCGACTTCGCCGGTGGTATGCCGGTGGAGATCAACTCCGGCGCGGCCGGGCTCGCGGTCGCGATCGTGGTCCGCAAGCGCAAGGACTTCGAGCGCGAGACCATCCGTCCGCACAACCTGCCGCTGGTCGTGATCGGTCTGGCGCTGCTCTGGTTCGGCTGGTTCGGCTTCAACGCGGGCTCCGCGCTGGAGACCGGCGGCACCGCGCCGATGGCCTTCCTCAACACCCAGCTCGCCGCCTGCGGCGCGATGGTCGGCTGGCCCCTGATCGAGAAGTGGCGGCTCGGCCACGTCGAGATGCTCGGCGTCGCCTCGGCGGCCGTGGCCGGCATGGTCGCGATCACCCCCGCCTGCGGCGAGGTCTCGCCGATCGGCGCGCTGGTGATCGGCTTCGTCGCGGGCGTGGTCTGCGCCTTCGCGATCAACCTCAAGTTCAAGCTGCGCTACGACGACACCCTCGACGTGGTCGGCGTGCACGGCTGGGGCGGCGTCGTCGGCGTCCTTGGCATCGGTCTCTTCGCCACGTTCCAGATGAGCGGCAAGAAGGGCCTGTTCTACGGCGGCGGCGTCGACCTGCTGTGGCGTCAGGCCGTCGGCGTGGTCGTCTGCGCGGCGTTCTCCTTCGGCGTGACCTGGCTGATCGCCAAGGCGATCGAGAAGACCGTCGGCTTCCGCGCCGCCGAGGAGTACGAGCACGTCCCGGGCGCCGAGGAGGAGCAGGCCTACGACGACGAGACGATCGCGGAGATCCGCGAGCGCCTGCTCCAGGCCCGCGTGGCCGTCCCGGTCGTGGTCGGCGCGGCGGGCGAGGGTGTGGCCACGCCCGGCGCCAAGGGCGGCGTCGACGCGGAGCTGCTGGAGGAGCTCCGGCGCCTGCTGGAGCGCCGGGAGCAGGAGAAGTGATGCCGCAGCTCTTCGACTCGGGCAACTCCGCCTGGCTGATCATGGCCGCGGCCATGGTGCTGCTGATGGCACCGGGGCTCGCCTTCTTCTACGGCGGCATGGTGAAGACCGGTCAGGTCATCGCCATGCTCAAGATGTGCTTCGGCTGCGTGGTGCTGGTCAGCATCCTGTGGTTCGCGGTCGGCTACTCCCTGGCGTTCGGCAAGGACGCGGGCGGCCTCGGCGTGATCGGCTCCTTCGACCACGTCTTCATGACGGGCGTCGGCCTGGACAGCCGCACCGGCTCCATCCCGACGGTGACCTTCTCCGTCTTCCACATGTCGTTCGCCATCGTCACAGTCGCGCTGATCAGCGGGTCCGTGGCGGGGCGCGCGAAGATGCGGGGCTGGCTGGTCTTCGCCTCGGCCTGGACGCTGCTGGTCTACGTGCCGATGGCGCACTGGGTCTTCTCGCCCGACGGCTGGGTGGCCAAGCAGCTGGGCGCGGTCGACTTCTCCGGCGGTACGGTCGTCGAACTCGCTTCCGGCGCCGCCGGTCTGGCGCTGGCGGCGGTCGCCGGCCGGCGCGCGGACTTCGAGCGCAAGCCGATCCGTCCGCACAACCTGCCGCTGGTCGTGATCGGCTTGGCGCTGCTCTGGTTCGGCTGGTTCGGCTTCAACACCGGGTCGTCCCTGGGCGTGCCGGGCGCGGCGCCGATGGCGTTCGTCAACACCCAGTTCGCCGCCGGTGCGGCCATGGCGGGCTGGGCGGTGACGAGCTGGTGGCGCACCCGCCAGGTCGGCCTGCTCGACATCAGCATGGGCGCGGTCACCGGCATGGTCGCGATGACCCCGGCGGCCGGGGACCTCACCCCGATGTGGGCCTCGGTGATCGGCTTCCTGGCCGGTCTGACCTGCGCCTTCGCCATCAGCTGGAAGTACCGCTTCGGCGTCGACGACACCCTCGACGTCGTCGGCATCCACGGCTGGGGCGGCCTGTTCGGCATGGTGATGGCGGGCCTGGCGGCCACCGGCGTGATGACGGGCAAGAAGGGCCTGCTCTACGGCGGCGGCTGGGACCTGCTGGGCAAGCAGCTGGTCGCGGTGCTGGTGATCGGCCTGTTCGCGTTCGCGATGACCGCGCTGATCGGCAAGGTGGTCGACCTGACCGTCGGCCTGCGCCAGTCGCCGCACGCGGTCGAGGAGGAGCACGAGCAGGTCTACCAGAACGACTGGGACGTGCAGTTCAAGGAGATCGCCGACGCCCTGCGCGGCAGCGGTATCGACGAGGGCGGCAAGCAGGCCGACCCGAGTGCCCTGCTGGAGCAGGTCCGCCGGATTCTCGAGGCCGACCCTGAGCAGCTGCGCGAGTGACCTTCGCGTTCCGCCCGCGGTGGCCCCCGCTCCGTGGGGGCCACCGCGGACGGGAGCCGTGGCTCAGGATGTGATCATGCCGCCCGGCAGCGGCTACGCTGCGCCCGTGCCCAAGAAGAAGATCAAGAACGTGCTGCTGGCGTCCCGTCAGGATGCCGCGTGCAGCGCCGCCGTCGCCCTCGCCCTCGGACTGCTGGCCGGCTGGCCCTGGACGGACTGGCTCGCTCTGGCGGCGGCCCTCGTCTGCGGATCGGTCGGCTACAACCTGTGGCTCGCGTCGAATCCGCACGCGCACGCGCGCCGAACCGCAAGGAGGGCGGCGCGTCGCAGCCGCAGGGCGGGGGCGCGCCGCGGCTGAGGTAGGGCCGGGCCCGGTATCTCCGACGCGACCGTTCCGCTTCCGGCGGGAGGGGTGGACAATGCGCGGTATCGGGCCTCGCCGGTGACGGCGGGGCGCCGCTCCTGCGCGGTCCCACCGACGGAGGCGAGGTCCAGGTGACGACGACCACGACAGTTGACCCCGGCGCCGCGCCGCCCGCAACCCCCGTCCCGGTCGTCCGGTTGCGCCGGGTGGTGAAGACCTACGGCACCGGGGACGCCGCGGTCCACGCGCTGACCGGCCCCCTGGACGCGGAGGGCCGAGCGCTCGGCCTGGATCTCACCGTCGCGGCCGGGGACTTCGTCGCGGTCATGGGCAGCTCCGGCTCGGGCAAGTCGACGTTGATGAACATCGTGGGCTGTCTGGACGCCCCGACCTCGGGCCGCTACCTGCTGGACGGCGTCGACGTCGGCAACATGGACGAGCACCAGCTCTCGCTGGTGCGCAACCGCAAGATCGGATTCGTCTTCCAGTCCTTCAACCTGGTGCCCCGGATGACGGTGCTCGACCAGGTCGAACTGCCCCTGGCCTACGCCGGGGTGAGGCCGCAGCAGCGCCGCCTGCGCGCGCTGGCGGCGATCAGCCTGGTGGGCATGACGGACCGGGTGGAGCATCGGCCCAACGAGCTGTCGGGCGGCCAGCAGCAGCGTGTCGCGGTGGCCCGGGCCCTGGTGATGGCCCCCTCGATGCTGCTGGCGGACGAGCCCACCGGCAACCTCGACAGCCACAGCACCGAGCAACTACTGGCGATCATCGACCGGTTGAACGTCGCGCGGCGCACCGTGGTGCTGATCACCCATGAGGACGAGGTCGCCCGGCACGCGAAGCGGGTGGTCCGGCTCGTCGACGGGCGCATCACCTCCGACATCCGCCAGGCCCCGGTGGACGGGCCGCCGCCGGCCCTGGCGAACCCGGAGGGACTCGTCACCTAGGACCAGCATCCGGATCCCGAGGGGCGGACCCGGCCCGACCGTCACCGTCCGCGCCTGACCTGCGCCCCGCGCTCTCGGGCGGCCGGATGCGGAAGACCACGGCGTACACGCCGAGCGTGATCGCCAGGCCGACGGCGACCTCCCAGCGGGACGCCAGCACGGCGACCACCAGAGCCATGCCGACCAGCCACGGGCCGGGGGCGAGGAGATGGAACTCGCCGAATCCGGTGCTGAAGTGACCACGCCTTGCCTGGTGGGTCCGGGTCGTGTGCATGACTGCTCCCTGCCTTCCTGTCGTTCGCCGGCGCCGACCACAGTCCAGTCAACACCGGTGCCGGGAACGGCGGACGCCACGAAGGTCCTGTCCTGCGGCAGGCCGGGTCTCAACGTTCGTTGACGGTGCCGTGGCGACCGCTCGTTCGGAGTAGTGGGAGGCGGGCGAGGTGGCCGGCTCAGCCCTGGTCTTCGCCGTTGCCAAGGCCGCCACCTACGCCGTCACGGTCGTCTGCGACGTGAACGACCCGAGCCGGCAGGCCACCGGGTCGGTCACCGTCGTGACCTCCGCGATCGGTGGGGCCAAGACCGGTGACGGCGCCACGCGGTCGTTCCCGGTCTCCTCGGTCGCCGGTGGTGCGGCACTCGCCGTCGGCAGTCTCGCCCTCGGCGCGTACGCGCCGCGCCGCCGGCCGGTGGCCGCGCATGATCCCCGGCGCGGGCTTCCTGCTGGGGGCACCACGGTCTACCGGGTCGTCGCCGGCGCCCCCGCGCCGCCGCAGCCACCCACCGAGCCGGAGCCACGCCACCCCGCGCCCGTCAGGCACTACACCGGCGTCGAGGTCAAGCAGGGCTGGTGAGCTCGCCGACGCCGGGCTCGCCCCGTTCGACCGTGAGCGGCCAGGGCCCGGTCCGATCGGACCGGGCGTTGCCGATCACGGCGCACAGCGCGAGGAAGAGCAGCCCCGGGGTACTGGCGGGCTTCTTCCCAGTCCCTGGGCGGTGATTCCGACGTCTCATGGTCCCCACTGTCCGCCCGCCTCATGGGAGAACGCTGAGAACTCGGTGAGGCGCGCCGCAGATTCGGCCGCCCGGCGAGGGGGTGGCGGCGGGCGTAGGGTCGAGGCGTGAGCGGGAGCGGTGCCGGGCCGCGGATCCGGCTGGCCGAACTCGTCGCCGCGCTGTCGCTGGGCGTCGACCTCGGTTTCGGGCAGCCGATGGAGCATGTGCTGCGCCAGTGCCTGATCGCCCTGCGGCTCGCCGAGCGGATCGATCTGGGTGACGAGGATCGCCTGGCCGTGTACTACACCGCGCTGCTGGTGAACGTCGGCTGCCACTCGGACGCCCATGAGCAGGCGAAGTGGTTCGGTGACGACATCGCCCTGAAGGCCGGCAAGTACCGGTTCGAGCAGCGCAGTGTCGCTGCCGCGACCGCCGCGCTGCGGTTGATCGGCTCCGGCAACCCGCCACTGCACCGTTTCCGGGTGGGCCTGGAGTTCACCCTGGGCGGGTTCCGCGAGGTGGACCGGATGATCAGCGGCCACGCCGCCCTGGCGGCCGCACTGGCGCGTCGGCTCGGCCTGCCGGACCCGGTGCGTCGCGCGGTGGCCGCCTCCTACGAGCAGTGGGACGGGCGCGGATGGCCGGGGGAGCTGAAGGAGCAGGCCGTTCCGATGGCCGCGCGCCTGGCCCAGCTGGCGGAGTTCACCGAGGTCGCGCACCGGCTGGGAGGTGTCGACGCCGCCCTGGAACTGGCCCGCCGACGTGCCGGCGGACAGTTCGATCCCGGTCTGGTGAGCGTCCTGTGCCGTGAGGCGGAGGCGGTGTTCGGCGGCCTGGACACGGCGCGTACCTGGGAGGCGGTGATCGCGGCGGAGCCGGCGCTCGGCGTGACGCTGGGGGAGCAGCAGTTCGACGAGGCACTGCTGGCGGTGGCGGACTTCGTCGACCTGAAGTCGCCGTACACGCTGGGGCATGCCCGCAGCGTGGCGGGGCTGGTCGACGCGGCCGGCGCCGGGCTGGGCTTCGGCGTGGACGAGCGGCGGCTGCTGCGCCGGGCCGCACTCGTGCACGGGCTCGGACGGCTCGGCGTCTCGAACGCGATCTGGGACAAGCCGGGACCGCTCGGCGCCGGGGAGCGGGAACGGGTCCGTCTCCAGCCCTACCTGACGGAACGGATGCTCTGCCAGTCGGCGACCCTGGCCCCGCTCGGGGCGGTCGCCGTGCAGCACCGAGAACGCCTCGACGGCTCCGGATACCCGCACGGGCTCACCGCTCCGGCGATCTCGCGCAGGGCCCGGCTGCTGGGCGCGGCCGACGCCTACCAGTCGATGATCGAACCCCGGCCGCACCGCGAGGCCCTGACGGCGCCCCAGGCGGCCGCCGAGCTGCGCGCCGAGGTGAGGGCCGGCCGGCTCGACGCCGAGGCCGTCGCCGCGGTGCTCGCCGCGGCCGGTCACCGTGTCGCCCGGCGGACGGCCGGTCCCGCCGGTCTGACCAGCCGCGAGATCGACGTGCTGCGGCTGCTGGCCCGGGGCTGCTCCAGCCGGGAGATCGCGGGGCGGCTGGTGATCTCCCCGAAGACCGCCCGCAACCACATCGAGCACATCTACGCCAAGATCGGGACGTCCAACCGGGCCGCCGCCTGCCTGTTCGCCGTGCAGAACGGCCTGCTGCCGCAGGCGGAGGACGCCGCGGCCTGAGCGGAGGCAGATGAGGCAATCGCCCCATGCGCGGACGGCCGGCAGCGCCGTAGCGTCGTTCCCGGCACCCGGGACAGCGGCCCGGGGCGAGGAATCGAGGCAGCCATGAGCATCAGGAAGGCGTTCTTCGCACTGGTCTACGACGGTCAGATGGCCAGGGCCGAGGAGGCGGGGTTGCGGGACCTGCGTCGGCACCTGCTGGCGGACGCCTCGGGCGAGGTGCTCGAGATCGGTGCCGGGACCGGGGCCAACCTCGACCTCTACGGTCCGGGCGTGGTCTCCCTGACCGTCACCGAACCGGAACCGGCGATGGTGCGCCGGCTCGACCGGCACGTCCGGGAGCGCGCGCCGCGCGCCACCGTGCTCCGCGCTCCCGCCGAGGACCTGCCGTTCGAGGACGACAGCTTCGACGTGGTGGTCTCGACGCTGGTCCTGTGCGGCGTCGGTGACCAGCCGCGCGCACTGCGCGAGATCGGCCGGGTGCTGCGGCCCGGCGGACGCCTGCTCTTCCTGGAGCACGTGCGTTCCACGGACCCGAAGGTCGCCCGCCTCCAGGACCGCTGCAACTGGCTCAACCGCCTGGTGGTCTGCTGCGAGTGCAACCGCCCGACCCTCGATTCGATCAGGTCGGCCGGCTTCGAGGTCGGTTCCGTCGAGCACGGCACGCTGCCCAAGGCACCGCCCTTCGTCCGCCCGCTGATCCACGGCACGGCCCGCCGGCCCCGGGCGGCCGGCGCCGGAACCCCGGACCTGCGCACGGCCGCCGGGTCGTGACCGCGTCGCGCCAGGTGGAGCCGCCGGGACGGTCAGGAGCCGGGCGCCCTCAGAGGGCTTCGGTCTCGGCGGCGTACAGCAGCGCCGGGTCGAAGCCCATGCCGGTGAAGTGCCCGGCCAGTTCGAGGGAGAGCAGGCCGTGCAGGCGGCTCCAGAAGGCCAGGGCCCGACGCAGGGCCGGCGCGGGCGCGGGGTGGGGACCGGCCCAGGCACGGTGGTCGGCGAGGTGAGCCTCCAGCGCTGACGCCGACGGTGATGGTGACGGCGGTGATGGTGACGGCGGCGGCTCGGGGAGCTGCCCGGCGGCGCAGGCGTCGAGAACGGCCGCCATGACCTCCCCGGCGATCCGGGTGGTCTCCTCCGGGGCCTGATAGCCGGGCACCGGCGTGCCGTAGATCAGCAGGTAGCGCTGCGGGTCGGCGAGGGCCCAGGCGCGCAGGGCGGCTGCCAGGTCCGGCAGGCTACCGCCTGCCTCCACGCGGGCGCGGAAGGTGTCGGCGAGGCTCCGGTAGGCGTCCCTGATCAGCTCGGTGATCAGCTCGTCCCGGTTGGCGAAGTACCGGTAGAGCGCCGGTCCGGTCATCCCCATCTGTTTGGCGATGGCGTTGAGGGAGAGCGCGGACGCGCCCGCCGTGGCCACCTGCTCCCAGGCGTGCTGCTTGATCTCCTCGCGCACCTGGGCCCGGTACCGCTGCCTCGGTGTCGCCGTCTCCGACTCTTTCACGGTCCTCCTTCGCGCTCTGCGTTAGAAGGTATCACTCAAGCGATTGACCTTCACGTGACGAGCGTTATAGCCTCTAACTATCGCAAGTGGCTCTAGAAGAGGAGAAGGCCATGAACGACAACGCCCTCGTCCAGGTGGTCCTGCCGGGCATCGTGGAGCCGGAGGACCTGCAGGTCCGGTACGCGTCCGTGCCCGAGCCCGGTCCGGGGCAGCTGGTGATCGCCATGGAGGCGACCGGCGTCTCCTTCGCCGAGCAGCAGATGCGCCGCGGGCGGTACTACGACCAGCCCCCGTTCCCGTTCGTCCCCGGCTACGACCTGGTCGGCCGCGTGCACACGACCGGAGCGGGCGTCGACGCGGCTCTGGTCGGCCGCAGGGTCGCCGCGCTGACCAAGGTCGGCGGCTGGGCCAGCCACGTCCTCGTCGACGCCGCGGACGCGGTCGACGTCCCGGACGGCCTGACCGCCGAGCAGGCCGAGACCGTCGTGGTCAACGGAGTCACCGCCTGGCAGATGCTGCACCGGCGGGCCCGCGTGCGGGCCGGGCAGACCGTGCTGGTGCACGGCGCCGGCGGGGGAGTCGGCTCGGTCCTGACGCAGCTCGCCCTCGCGTCAGGCGCCGCGGTGATCGGCACCGCCTCCCCGCGGCACCACGAGGCACTGCGCGAGCTGGGCGTCGTGCCGGTCGACTACCGCACGGGCGAGGTGCCGGCCCGCGTGCGGGCGCTGGCTCCGGGCGGGGTCGACGCCGTGTTCGACCACGTCGGCGGACGCAGCGTCGTCGACTCCTGGCAGCTGCTCGCCCCGGGGGGCACCCTCGTCGCCTACGGCAGCGCCTCCACCCGCGACGACACCGGCTCCAAGCAGTGGCCCGTGCTGAAGATCCTGGCCCGCACCGCGCTGTGGAACGCCCTGCCCAACGGCCGCCGGGCCTTCTTCTACAACATCTGGGCGGGGCGCAGGTTCCAGCAGGCCGGCTTTCGTGCCCGGCTGCGTAGCGACCTCACCGACGTCTTCGCCGCGTTGGGCCGCGGTGACATCACCGCACCCGTCGCGGCCCGCCTCCCGCTCGTCCACGCCGCGGACGCACTGCGCCTGGCGGAGTCCGGCACCGTGACCGGCAAGATCGTCCTGACGGCGTGAACCACGTGGGGTGGTCGCCAGGGCCTCGAATGGCACATGCCAAGTTCACTGGACCCGGTGTCAATAGCGTGGGGCCGCTCCATGCTGGAGACTCCACACCACTCCCGCCGCCGCTCGCTCAAAGGGTTCCACGCCCATGTCTGCACCCATGCACGAGGCCGCCCCGACTCCCGCCACCCCCGCCCCGGAGACCGTCGACGTTCACCGCCTCGGCGACTCGCTCGTATGCCGGCTCAAGTCCGCGCTCGGCCGCCACGGCATCGTCCTGCCCTCCCTTGTCGCGGACCATCCGGTCGGCAACAACCCGCTGATCTTCCTCGGCCGCGCCAACCAGGAGACGGTGGAGAAGCTGACCGCGCTCCTCGACTCCGTCCCGCCCACCGGCGGCGCCTAGCGTGCATCGATGAGAGGGTGGAGGGCGAGGCTGCCCGGCCGGGCAGGCCGCCGAGGCGACTCCCGGAGAAGGGTGATCGGCGATGGCCGGAAGGGAACCCGTCGAGGTGACCAACCTCGACCGCTACGGCAATCCGGCACTGGAGTGGAGCAGGGCCGAGCGGGCTCTGACGTCGTCCATGCCGAGTCCGGCCGTCACGTCGTTCCTCGGGACGGTGGGCCCGGACGGCCGTCCCTCCGCGGCCGGGGTCGGCGCGGTCTGGCGGGACGGGAGGCTCTACTTCACCAGCGGTCCGGGTGCGCGCAAGGCTCGCAACCTCGCGCGGAACCCGGCGTGCACGCTCTCCACGCGGCTCGAGGGCATCGACCTGGTGGCCGAGGGCGAGGCGGAGCGAGTGACCGACGAGGAGACCCTGGCGGACCTGGCAGCCGTCTACCGCCGGGCCGGCTGGCCCGCAGAGGTGGACGGCGCCGGCTTCACCGCACCCTTCAGCGCCCCGAGCGCCGGCCCGCCGCCGTGGCACCTGTACCGGATCCGGATCCGCACCGTCTTCGGTGTCGCCGGGGTCGAGCCGTACGGCGCCACCCGCTGGCGGTTCGAGGCCTGAACCCCGCCTCGTGCGGCGCGCGGGCGCGCGTCAGACGTAGTCGGTGATGTTCGCGACGGTGAAGCCCTGGGCCTGGATGTGCCGGTAGAGGTTGGCCATCATCTGGACCATGGTCTCGCCCTTGAGCTGGGCGGGGCCGCGGAAGTGACACAGGATGATGTCACCGGGGCGGAGCCGGTGCGAGGCGGTCTGGTACTGCATGTCGTGGATCTCCATCGACTCCTTCCACAGCATCATGCCCTTGAGCCCCGCCTCCCTGGCGGCGGTGACCGTGGCTGAGTCGTAGTTGCCGCCCGGCGGGCGGAACAGGTAGGGAGTCGTGCCGTACTCGCGGCGCAGCTTCTCCTGCTGACCCGCGATCTCCTCCAGCTGCCGTGCGGGCGACAGCCGCGGCATGTCGAGCGGGTGCGTCAGCGTGTGGTTCTGGATCGACACGAACCCGGTCTCGTGCAGCTGCGCGAAGTACCGGTAGTCGTCCTTGATCAAGGTGTCCGCGAGGCTGAGCGTGAGCGGGACCTGGAAGTCCTTGACCATCTGCACGAACGCCGGGTCCTTCTCCACGCCGTCGTCGATGGTCACGAAGACGACCTTCTCCGTGATCGGAACCCGCGAGAACACCGGCGGGTGCACGGCGCTCACCGTGATCGGCTTGACCGCGGGCGGTGCCGGCGGCGGGGCGAAGGGCTTGAGGCCCGGGTAGCGCCGCGCGATCAGCTCCGCGTCCACCCCGCCGGTGCTCGCGCCCGACGGGCTCGCGGAGGTGAGGGGCGACGCCCCGGCTCCGTCGCTGGAGGGAGGCCGGCTCCCGGATCCGCACGCGGTCGCGAGCGAGCCCAGGGCGGCGATGCCGGCCGCGCCGCCCAGGAAGCGCCGACGCGACCACGAGAAGTCAGGAGTGTCCGTCACAAGGCCAGAGCATGTCAGGCCGCTGTGGGCATCCCCAAATTTCCCTGTGGCCGACCTCTGTCACAGGCGCCACGTCGGTGGCCCGTCGGGCGGTGCCGAAGGCCAAGATTTGGCAATGGTTTTCATCTCGGGCTGGGTGAATCTAGAGATGAAAACCATTTCTATCTAGCGTGAAGGTCGTCGGCCCGGTCCGAGGGCATCCCCGTCGCCACCGTCACCGAGACCCTCGCCCCCGCGAGCGACACGTTCGAGCAGTGGCAGGTCGCCGAGCTCCAGGGCATCGAGCAGGCGCTGCACCAGGCCACCGGGAAGTGACGCCCCCACGCCCCCGTTTCAGGCGCCGCTCGTGTGCCAGGTGACGGCGTTGCCGGGCTGTTCGCGGGCGGTGCGGAACGAGTTGACGGGGTGCTCGGCGTCGGGATACCCGAAGGAGACGCCGGCCACGACGCGCCGGTTGTCTGGGATGCCGAGGTGGTCGCGCAGGAAGTCGGAGTAGGAGGCGAGGGCGGCCTGGGGCGCGGCGGCCAGCCCGAGGCTGTGGGCGGCGAGCAGGAACGTGTTGATGTAGAGGCCGCAGTCGACGGCGCCGTAGACGCCGAGGTCGGCCTCGGTGGTGATGATCGCGACGTGCGGCGCGTCGAACAGCTCGAAGTTCCGCATCATCTGCCGGACCGTCCGCTCCTGGTCGCCCTTGGCGATACCGAGGCTGCTGTACAGCTGGACGCCGCACTCGCGGCGACGCTGCCGGTGGACGCCGGTGTACTGGGTGGGGAACGGGAAGTCGGGCGCGGCCGGGTGGCTCTGGACGTGGGCCGTCAGCCGCGTGCGCAGCTCCTCGGTCGCCGCGCCTTCGGTGAGGTGCACGTGCCAGGGCTGGGTGTTGCACCAGGAGGGTGTGCGCTGGGCCAGTTCCAGCAGCCGCTCGATGGTGTCGCGGGGGACCGGATCGGGCCGGAACTGGCGGCAGGTGTAACGGTCCGTGAGGATCCGGCCGAGCGCCTCGTGCAGGTCGGTACCGGTCTCGGGCTGGGTACTGGTCGGGCTCAAGGACGGCCTCCAGGGGCACCTTTGGTCTCTTTCCGAGGCCGCATGCTATCGGGCGCCCGTCCTGCCGCCACGTCGGTCAGCCGAGAGCGCGGTCGAGGTTCCAGGCGGCGCTGATCAGCGAGAGGTGGGTGAAGGCCTGCGGGAAATTGCCGAGCTGCTCGCCGGTCGGACCGATCTCCTCGGCGTACAGGCCCAGGTGGTTGGCGTAGGTGAGCATCTTCTCGAAGGCGAGCCTGGCCTCCTCCAGCCGCCCCGCGCGGGCCAGCGCCTCGACGTACCAGAAGGAGCAGATCGAGAAGGTCCCCTCGGGGCCGTGCAGCCCGTCGGGGCTGGCCACCGGGTCGTAGCGGTAGACCAGCGAGTCGGAGACCAGGCCCGCGGTCAGCGCGTCCAGCGTGGACAGCCACTTGGGGTCGGTGGGCGAGATGAACTTGGCCATCGGCATCATCAGCAGCGAGGCGTCCAGCTCCCCGTCGTCCAGGGACTGGACGAACGCGCCCCGCTCGGCCGACCAGCCGCGTCGCATGATCTGCCGGTAGATCGCGTCGCGGGACTGCCGCCAGCGGGGCAGGTCGGCCGGCAGGCCGCGGCGGTTCGCCGTGCGGATCGCCCGCTCCAGCCCCACCCAGCACATCAGCCGCGAGTACACGAAGTTCCGCCGGCCCGAGCGGGTCTCCCAGATCCCCTCGTCTGGCTGGTCCCAGTGCTCGCAGAGCCAGTCCGCCATCGTGCTGACCTCGTCCCAGTGGGCGCTGCTGATCGGCTGCCCCCACTTGTCGTAGAGGTAGACGGAGTCGATCAGCGCTCCGTAGATGTCCAGCTGGAGCTGGCCGGTGGCGGCGTTGCCGACCCGGACCGGACCGGAGCCGAGGTAGCCCTCCAGGTGCGGCAGCTCGTACTCGGGCAGGTCGCGGCGCCCGTCGATGCCGTACATGATCTGCAGCGGGCCGGTCGCACCGGCCTCGCCCATGATGCCGTGCTCGGAGAGGAAACCCATGAACGCCTCGGCCTCCGAGGTGAAGCCGAGGCGCAGCATGGCGTAGACGCAGAAGGCGGCGTCGCGGATCCAGACGTACCGGTAGTCCCAGTTGCGCGCGCCACCGATCTGCTCGGGCAGGCTGGTGGTCGGCGCGGCGACGATCGCACCGGTCGGCGCGTAGGTGAGCAGCTTCAGCACGAGTGCGGAGCGGTTCACCATCTCCCGCCAGCGCCCGTGGTAGCGCGAACCGGCCAGCCAGTGGCGCCAGAACCGGACGGTCGCCTCGGCCTGCTCCTGCGCCTCGGCGCGCGGGCACGACCGGGCCGGGACGCCGTCGCCGATGTGGTCGAGCGCGAACACGTGGGACTCGCCCTCATGCAGCTTGAACCGCGACCACACGTCCCGGCCGTCGCTCTCCAGGGGTGCGGTGGCGCTCAGCGCGAGCGTCAGCGAGGGTGCCCGGAACACGGCCGTGCGGCCCTCGAGGCGTACGGTGTGCGCTTCGGCGCCGTAACCGAAGCGCGGGGCGATACGCGCCCGGAACGGGAGGGTCCCGCGGACGCAGAGCACCCGCCGGATCAGCCGGTGCCTGGCCGCCTCGTCCGGCTCGCCAAGTGCGTCGGACACCGGCATGAAGTCCTGGATCTCGGCGACCCCGTCGGTGGCGAAGAACCGTGTGATCAGCACGTTCGTGTCGGGGAAGTAGAACTGCCGGGTCCGCGTCGGCACCTCGGCGGCCAACTCGAACGACCCGCCCTTGTCGGTGTCGAGGATCGACCCGAACACGCTGGGCGCGTCGAAGCGCGGGCAGCAGTACCAGTCGATGGTGCCGTCCGTGCCGACCAGTGCGGCCGTCCGCAGATCGCCGATCAGGCCGTGCTCGGAGATCGGCGGATAGCGGGAGTCGTGCACCTGATCGGGACCAGCCGGGTCGAACGCCATACCGACCTCCCTGCCGCTGGGGCTCGGCGCGGGCCCGGAGACGAAGCCTTGTCTTCATGCTAGGCACGGCCCCGGCGTCGCGCTGCTCGCGGCCGGCGAGCCGCCAGACTGGCGGGCCTTGGGGTGGTGCCGGTCGGGAGTCGAGGGCGAGGCGGGGTAGCTGCGTGACCGGCGGAGCAGAGCACCAGGCGCACGCGCGGTACGAGCCGGGCCCCGCTGCCGGCCCCGCCGTCACCGGCGCCGTCGCGGGCTCGGCCGTCCCTCTCGCGCTCGTCCTCGGCCACGTCTGGCAGTACGCCGTCCTCGCCGCAGCAGGGCTCTGGCTGCTCGCCCTGCGACGCGGCGTCGTCAGCGCGCTGCTCGCTGCCGGCGGAGTCGGTTTGGTCGCCGCCCTCGCGGGCCTGCCGGTCGGGTGACCGGCAGGCCCGCGAGGGGCTCGGCGCGCCGCGCCGCGGCGCCGGTGCGGGGCGGTGGGCAGCCCGGGCCGGAGCCTTTTCCGTTCCGCCCCGCGCGGCATGCCCGGCTCAGGCCTGGGCGTCGTGGTGACGGTAGGCGGCCTGCCAGCGGGTGGCCTCGACCGCGTCGTCGATCTGCTCGTCGCTCAGGTGCGGGGCGACGCCGTCGGCGACCGCGGCCCTGGCGACGGCGCGCGCGACGGCGGTCGCGGTCTCGGCCAGGCGCGTCCGCTCGGGGAGCAGAGAGGGGACCGCCGCGTGGGTGTCGACGCTTTCCGCGACGGCCTCGGCGGCGGCAGTCATCATCGTGTCCGTCACCCGCGTGGCGCGGACGGCGGTCACGGCCAGCCCGATGCCGGGGAAGATGTAGACGTTGTTGCACTGGGCGACCGGCACATCCCGCCCGCCGTGACGCGCCTGGGGGAACGGCGAGCCGGTGGCGATCAGCGCGCGGCCGTCGGTCCAGTCCAGCAGGTCCTGCGGGGCGGCCTCGCTGCGGCTGGTCGGGTTGGACAGCGGCATGATGACGGGCCGGTCGCAGTGCTCGTGCATGGAGCGCACGATCTCCTCGGTGAACGCTCCGGTCGCGGTGGACAGGCCGACCAGGGCGGTCGGTCGCACGGCGGCGACGACGTCGGCCAGGCCGACGGGGCCGCCCGTGGGGGAGGCGACGGCGTCCGCCCGCTGGGCCAGGCGCCGCTGGGCGGGGTCGAGGTCGGTGCGGTCCTCGGTCAGCAGGCCGTGGATGTCGACCACGTGGATGCGCTCGCGGGCCGCCTGCTCGGTCAGGCCCGCCGCGGTCATGGCACGCACGATCTGCTCGCACACCCCGATGCCCGCGGAGCCGGCGCCCAGCATGACCACGCGCTGCTCGGTCAGCTTCGTGCCGCTGACACGGCAGCCGGCGGTGAGCGCGGCCATCGCCACGGCGGCGGTGCCCTGGATGTCGTCGTTGAAGGTCAGCAGCCGGTCCCGGTAGCGCTCGAGGATCGGTAGCGCGTGCGGGGTGGCGAAGTCCTCCCACTGCAGGAGCGTGGTGGGCAGTTCGGCCTCGACGGCCGTGACGAACTGCTCGACGAACGCGTGGTAGTCCGCGTCGTCGATACGCGGGTGGCGCCAGCCGAGGTACATCGGGTCGGCCAGCAGGTCCTCGTTGTCGGTGCCGACGTCCAGCACGATCGGCAGGGTCCTGGCGGGGTCGATGCCGCCCAGGGCCGTGTAGAGGGAGAGCTTGCCGATCGGGATGCCCATCCCGCCGATGCCCTGGTCGCCGATGCCGAGGATGCGCTGCCCGTCGGTCACCACGATCACGTCCACGTCGCGGTGCGGGCGGTTGCGCAGGATCTTGGTGAGGTGCTCGCGGTCGGGGTAGGCGACGAACAGGCCGCGCGGCCGCCGGTAGATCTGGCTGAAGTGCCGACAGGCCTCGGCGACGGTGGGGGTGTAGACGATCGGGAGCATCTCCTCGACGTGGTCGCGCAGCAACCGGTAGAAGAGCGTCTCGTTGTTGTCCTGAAGCGCCCGCAGGTTGATGTGCCGAGCCAGGTCGGTGGGCTGGTCCCCGTACGCGGCGTGGGCGCGCCGCACCTGCTGGTCCAGGGTCTCCACGGCGAAGGGCAGCAGACCCCGCAGACCCAGCCGCGAGCGTTCCTCCTCGTCAAAGGCGGTGGAGTGGTTGAGGACCGCGTCCTCCAGCAGGTGCAAGCGGGCCGTGTCGCGAGGGTTCATGGCGTCGTTCCTTCCTGTCCGCCGCACGGCGGTGTGGGCGCGGGGCCACACGATTTCACAACTCCTGTGCCGAGGGTGACGTGCGAGGCGAGCGGGCGGTTCTCCGCGGGCTCAGGCACGGGGATACCCTCGGCTTCCCGGAGGCCGGACGCCCGGCCGTCGACGGCACACCACCACAGGGAGCGTCCATCATGAACCCCGGCGACCTCGTCCCCGACTTCACCCTGCCCGACCAGACCGGTACCTCCCGCTCCCTGGGTGAGTTCCTCGCCGAGGGGCCCGTGGTGCTGTTCTTCTACCCGGCGGCCCTGAGCCCGGGCTGCACCAAGGAGGCCTGTCACTTCCGCGACCTCGCCGCGGAGTTCAAGGCGGTCGGTGCGCAGCGCCTGGGCATCAGCCCCGACGCCGCCGACAAGCAGCAGACGTTCGCCGACCGGCACTCGTTCGACTACCCGCTGCTCTCCGACACCGACGGCACGGTTGCCGCGATCTTCGGCGCGCGTCGGGGCTGGGGGCCGCTCTCCACCAAGCGCATGACCTTCGTCATCGGCACCGACTTCACGCTGATCGAGGCGATCAAGAGCGAGTTCAGCATGAACACGCACGCCGACAAGGCCCTCCAGACGCTGCGCGACCGCGACCGGAACGCCCAGTAGGCTCGGCAGGCCCGATACCTTCCCGGCATCGGGCCTGCGCAGCGGGTATTGGACGGTGCGATCGGTGCCGGTTCAGCATGGCTGTCATGGCACCTCTTCCCCTTCCGCCGGCCTGGACGGGGCCTCTGCCCGAGGCCGCACCGCCCGGCGACATGGCCCTCTACCGGTTGCCGACCGGCACGTACGAGACAAGGGCAGCCTTCGCGTTCAAGGGCGGCTCGTTCGGTGACCGACGCAGGTTCGCCGCGACGGCCGTCCTGGTGCGGCATCCGGGCGGCGACCTGTTGATCGACGCCGGTTTCGGCTCGCGGGTGGAGCAGCACATCAGGAGCCTCCCGTCCTACGAACGGTCCCCGTACGAGCCGGCCGACAGCGCGCGCACACAGCTGGACGCCGGCGGATACGACCGCGCCGACCTGCGTGGTGTGCTGGTGACCCACGCTCACTGGGACCACGTCAGCGGCCTCGACGACCTCCGGGTGCCGGTCCTGATCAACGCGGGTGAGCTGGAGTACGCCGGCGGGCATCGCGGCGGCCGCGTCTTCCGTGACGTCGCCGGCGAGCACAAGATCACTGAGTACCGGTTCGACGGGCCGCCGTATCTCGGCTTTCCCGCGAGCTTCGACGTGTACGGAGACGGGTCGGTGGTCGTCGTTCCCGCCCCGGGCCACACCACCGGCTCCGTGGTCGTCTTCGTCGCACTGCCGACCGGTGCGCGCTATGCGTTCGTCGGCGACCTCACCTGGCAGCTCGACGGCATCCGCCGGCGTGCGGAGCGGCCGCTGATGATGCGGATGCTGGCCGACGTCGATCCCGCGAGGGTGCGCGCGGACCTGCTGCGCGTGGTGGCGCTGGCGGACGTCATGCACATCGTCCCCGCCCACGACGTGACGGCGTACGACGGAATCCCGCTGCTCACCGACTGATCACGGCAGCCCCGCCCACGGCAGCCCCGCCCACGGCGCCGCCGGAGGTCGGTCAGGCGCCGTAGGCGGCCGTCGCGATCTCGACGAAGGACCGGATCAGCGGGTTCCTGTCGCCGTGCCGCCAGGCCACGACCACGCGGCTGGGGGCCATGTCGGCGAGCGGCACGATCGTGAGCTCGGTGGCGGGCAGATGCCCGAGCGGGGCGAGGCCGACGGTCCCGTTCCACAGCACCGCCTGAAGGCACTCCTGCACGGCGCGGACGACGGGACCCTCGCGGGGCTCTCCGCCGTTCCAGTACGACTGCCACAGCGGATCGGTGTCGGCGGGGAACTGGAACCATCGCCGTCCGGCCAGGTCGGCCAGCGTCAGAGCGTCCCGGTCGGCCAGCGGGTCGTCGAGGCGCAGCACCGCGCCGACCGGGTCGCTGCGCAGCTCGCGCAGCGTCAGGCCGGTGTCGTCGAAGGGGCCCCGGGTCAGGGCGACGTCGACCAGGCCGGCGCGCAGTCCGCAGGTCGGATCCGTCAGGTCGGTCTCCCGGATGCGGATCCCGACGCCCGGAAACCGCCTGCGGTACGCGGTGGCCAGGCGCGTCGCGCCGGGGTCGGCGCTGTCGGTCAGCATGCCGAGCGTCAAGGTGGCGGTTCCGGCCGCCGCGGCCACGCGCAGGCGGGCCCGCTCGATCCGGTCGAGCACGGCACGTGCCTCCTCGAGCAGCACGGTTCCGGCCGGCGTGAGCGCCACCCCGGCGGTGGAACGAAGGAACAGCGTCGCGCCGAGATCGGCCTCCAGCGCCTTGATCGCCCGGCTCAGGGGCGGCTGGCTGATGTGGAGTCGGGTGGCGGCCCTGCCGAAGTGGAGTTCCTCGGCGACAGCCACGAAGTACCGCAGCGTGCGTAGCTCCATGGTCAGCAACGATACCCGGCAGGTATGAGGGAGGGCGGCCCGGCGTTGGTGGCGGCGACAACTGACGGGCCGTGGCTTTGGTGCGCGCGACGAGGACTGCCCCGGTGGCGCCCCGTACGTTGTGCCGACCAGCGCTTACGGAGAGTGGAGCCAAGGATGACCGAACTGATCCCGTCGGACGTCACGCAGTCGCCGCCCGGGGCGGGCAGACGCACGCTCGGCGTGCTGCCCCTGGTCGGCATCTTCTTCTTCACGGTGTCCGGAGGCCCGTTCGGGCTCGAGGCCTCACTCTCCAGCGCCGGTCCGGGCCTGACCCTGCTGATGATCGTCCTGGTGCCGGTCGTCTTCGGCGTGCCGAACGCACTGGTGGCAGCGGAGTTGAGTGCCGCGATACCGGTCGACGGCGGCTACTACTACTGGACCAAGATCGCACTCGGCAGAGGCGCGGCCTTCGTGTTCGGGGCCTGGAACTCGGTCGGGTCGGTGCTGAACCTCGCGCTCTACCCCATTCTGCTGGTCGACTACCTGGCCACCTGGGTCCCGGACATCGCCCGCGGGAAGGGGCTGGTGCTGGTGGACCTGTTCCACGGCGGATTCGTCGTGGACCTGCACTGGCTCGTCACCGTCGCCCTCATCGTCCCGATGGCGTACCTGAACTACCGAGGTTCCAAGGCGGTGAGCGAGTACTCGATCGGGATGATGGTGCTGATCCTCGCGCCGTTCGCGGTGCTGGCGGTCCTCGGCATCTGGCATGCGGTCGGCCACGGGATCAACGTGCTCTCGCCCTTCACGGTACCGGGGCAGAGCGTCCACTCGTCGGTGGCGGGCGCGCTCAGCGTGATCGTGTGGCTGTACCTCGGCTTCGACGGCCCGAGCACCGTGCTGGGCGAGGTCGCCGACGCGCACCGGACCTACACCCGGGCCCTGGTCGTCTCGGTCCCGTTGATCATCGCCGCCTACCTGCTGCCCACCATGGCCGCCATCGGCAGCGGACTGCACCGGGGCTCGCCCGCCGACTGGGCCCAGGGCGACTTCATCGTGGTCGGCGGCATCCTGGGCGGGATCTGGCTGAAGGTGCTGATCTCCCTGGGATCGGCCCTCTCCCTGGTGGGGCTGTTCATGGCCATCCTGCTCACGAGCACCCGGGTCCCGCGGGCGCTCGCAGCGGACGCGTACCTGCCGCGCTGGATGGCCCGGGACAGCAGACGGTTCAACACGCCGGTGGGTGCGCTGCTGGCGAGCACCACCGTCGTCGTCGTGCTCTCGGCCGTCGACTTCAGCTCGATCCTGCGGGCCACGGTGCTGCTCACGCTGGCCTCGATCCTGCTCGAGTTCGTGGCCTTCCTGGTGTTGCGCTGGAGATATCCGCAGATGCTCCGGCCGTTCCGGGTCCCCGGTGGCCGGCTCGGCGCGGTCCTGGTCGTCCTGCTGCCCACGGCGATGATCGTGTACCTGGCGTGGAGCACCGCCGTCGACGAGGTGGCGACCTTCGCCACGAGTCTCGCGGTGGCGCTGCTGGCCGTGCTGCTCTACCCGCTGTGCCGACGCTTCGTCAAAGGCGACCGGCCGGACGCGGAGATCGACTCGTCCCAGGTCCAGCTGGGTCCGGACCGGTTCACGGGATTCGGTTCGCGGAAGGCGGGCGTCTGATGGAGGGGCAGATCGATCTGCAGGCGGTGCTCTCCGGGCTCGCGGAGCGGTTGCGGACCGGGTGGCCGGTGCCGGGAGTCGCGATCAGCGTCGTTGACGGGAGCGGCGAGTCCGCCTTCGTCGGCGCGGGATTCGCGAACGCGGAGTCCGGGGCGCCGGTCTCCCGTCGCACGCGGTTCGAGATCGGTTCCATCAGCAAGACCTTCACCGCCTGCCTGCTCGGCATTCTCGCGGACGAGGGGAGGGTCGACCTCGACGCGGCGGTCGCCGACCACCTGCCCTGGTTCGCCCCGAACGGCGGCTCCCGTGCGATCACCGTCCGGCGCCTCCTGCAGCACACCTCCGGCCTGGTGGCCGGCGCTGACGCGCTGCCCGACGCCGCCGCACGCGGCTACGCGCTGCGCGACGCGAGGACCTGGGCCGAACCGGGTGAGCTGTTCCACTACTCGAACGAGGGCTACAACCTGCTGGGGCTGATCGTCGAGCAGGTGACGGGGGAGTTGCTGGCGGACGCGATGACTGGACGGCTGCTGGGGCCGCTGGGCATGCGCGAGTCGGCGGCGCGGATCACCCACGAGGAGATCGCCGACGGGGACACCGGCCGACGTGCCACCGGGTACCGGTTCCTGCGCGAGGACCGCCCGCCGCTGCCGTCGGCCCCGCTCGCGCCGGCCGGCTTCTTCGAGTACTCGTCGGCCGACGGGAACGTGCTGGCCACCGCCTCCGACCTGGGCTTGTTCGCCCGCATGCTGCTGGGGCGGGGCACCGTGGACGGCACCAGGATCATCGAGCCGGAGCGTTTCCGGGAGATCGTCACGGTTCCTGCCGAGCAGCCGGGCTCGAGCTACGCGCTCGGCGTGGACGTGGAGGTGGTCGACGGCCACACCTGGCTCACGCACGCCGGCGGGATGGTCGGATACCGCTCGTACCTCGCCGTCGACACCGACGGTGGTCACGGTGTCGCCGTGCTGACCAACGCGCCCGGCGAGTGCCAGATCATCGACCGCTTCGCCCGCCACGTGCTCGCCGTCGTCCTGGGAGCCCCGGCGGATCCGGAGCTGTTCGACCCGGAGCGGATCCCCGGCGCCCGGCGCTACGTCGGGATCCACGGGGCGACGCCGCGCCGGATCCGGGTCCAGGCCACCGGGGACGGCCGTCTCTCGCTCACCTCGGACGAGGTGACCGGCAGGCTCTACGACGCGGGCGACGGGCGGCTGGTGTCCGATCACCCGGAATGGTCCGCCTACCACCACTCCCTGGACGGAGGGCGCTGGCTCTACGGACCCGAGTCGCTGGGCTCTGGCCCCGGCGCGCCGACCGCTCCCGCGCACGAACTCGAAGGCCACTACCGCAGCTACACCCCCTGGTTTCCCTGCTTCAGCATCGTGCAGCGGGCGGGGCGCCTGCGTCTAATCGCCGCGACCGGCGTGGAAGCGCCCTGCGACGAACCGGAGCTGGTCCCGCTCGACGACGGGACGTACCGCGTCGGAGCGGACCCCCGGCTGCCCGAGCGCCTGACGCCCGGTCCCGCCCTGGACGGTGCGGTGCTCTGGGTCGACCTGGACGGGTGCCGCTACACGCGCTCGTTCCGGGACGGCCAGGAGCACTGAAACCGGAGCGCTAGGAAGCGCCCTGCCGCAGCTCGCGCATCCGCAGCTGGAGGTGCGCGAGCAGCATGGCGTCGGCGTCGGCGAAGTCCAGCCCGCAGACCTCGCGGATACGGCGCAGCCGGTAGCGCATGGTGTTGGGGTGGATGTGCAGGGCCTGCGCGGCGGTGTCGGTGGCTCCCGCGGCGGCGAGATAGGCGGCCAGGGTCGCCGCCAGCGGACCGTCCGGGCCCTCCTCCTGGCGCAGCCGCCGCAGCGCGCCGCCGGTGTCCGGCAGGCCGAGTGCCTCGGTCGCGTCGGCAAGGTGCAGCAGCAGCACGGCCAGCGCCAGGTCCTCCACGGTGCGCACGGCCGGCCCGCGGACGGCCGGGTGCCGCAGCGCCCGCAGCGCGGCGTCCGCCTGGGCCCGCACCTCGGCGATCCGGCCCGTCGACTCGGCCGGGCCGCCGACGGCGACCACCCAGTCACCGGCCAGGGGGGTCCGGGAGAGGAAGTCCCGGGTCAGGGCGACGGCCGACTCCAGGGCCGTGGCGTGGTCCGGCGGCCAGGCGGCCAGGACGTACACCGCTCCGGTACCCGTCACCACGGCCGAACGCGGGTGCACGGCGGCCAGGAAGTACTCCAGCGTGTCCGCGAACCGGCGCAGCCCGGCGGCGTCCGACGCGTCCGAGCGCGTGCCCACGGTCGGCCGCGGGGCCGCGGCCAGGACGCAGACCGGGCCGGCACCCAGGTGCAGCCGACTGGCCTCCACCGGGTCGGCCGCCCCGCCGAGGACCGCCGCCGCCAGCTCGGCGCGCTGGCGGCGGGCGTAGCTGGTCTCCGTGCGCAGGCCGACCAGCTCCAGCGCGACCACGGGCGCGAACTCGCGCAGCCGGGCCGTGGCCGCCTCGTCGAGCGGCGCGGTGACGGCGGCCCAGATGTAGCCGACGACGTCGGAACCGGCCCGGACCGCGATCGCCAACCGTGCCAGCTGGTCCGCCCCGGTCGGCTCCATGTACACCGGTTCGGTGCTGGCGTGGAGCCGCTCGAACTCCTGGCGCTCGCGCTGTTCGGCGAGCGTCCGCTGGTGCACGGCGCGCCCCAGGATGGTCTCGATCCGCTCGGAGTCGGTCCGGTCCTGCCCCTCCGACCAGGCGACCAGCGCGGAGAAGCGGTCCTCGATGGTGACCGGGGCGCCGACGGCCTGGTAGACCGCGTTCGCCAGGGCGAACAGCTCCGCGCCGCTGCCGGCCGAGCGCACCTGTGTCCTCGCGAACTCGAGCAGCTGCTCGCGGACGGTCGTCGCCACGTGCATCCAGGACGCGTCCCGGTTGACCTCGATGATCGTCGGCCCGTCGTCGGCCGAGGGCGGCACCGGGGCCTTGACCGCCAGCACCTGCGCGCCGGCCTGCCACATGGCCGCGGTCAGCTCACGCAGCTCGGCCTCCGTGGTCACGCCGACCCCCAGCACCACGCACCCGGGTCCGAGCTGCGCCGGCGCACCAGGGGCGTGGATGGCGATGTCGGTGAGCGGCCCGCCGCTGCCGGTCCCCTCCTGGACCAGGCGCAGCAGCGCCGGACCGATGTTGTCCACCAGCTGGCGGACGGGCTGCGGCCCCCGGGCGCCGGACTCCCGCATGGTGCCCCCTGACTCGATCGTTTGTTGTGTGCGTCAAGTCTGGGAGACCCATATTGACGATGTCAACGATGATCCGGAGTGACGGCAGCGGGAACATGGCAGGCGAGCGGGACGGACCAGTGGCACGAGGAGTGCGGATGACAGCAGTGCGGACGCGGCGGACGCAGGCGGCGGGAGAGCTTGTGGGGTTGTTCCCGGCCGGGACCGGGCAGGACGCGGCGGGTGCGTTGGTGCTCGGCGGTGTCCCGGTGGCCGAGCTCGCCGAGACCTACGGCACTCCCGCCCTGATCGTCGACGAGGCCTCGATCCGGGCCCGTGCCCGGCAGTACGCCGACGGCCTGGCCGCCCGCTGGCCCGACTCCCGCGTCACCTTCGCCTCCAAGGCGTTCCCGTGCACCGCGGTCTACCGGCTGCTGGCCGAGGAGGGCCTCGGCATCGACGTCGCCGGCGGCGGCGAACTGACCCTGGCGCTGGCCGCGGGCGCCGACCCGGCGGGGCTGGTCGTGCACGGCAACGCCAAGACCGAGGAGGAGCTGCGGCTGGCGGTGGAGGCCGGTGCCGGGACGGTCGTCGTCGACAACTTCGACGACATCGACAAGCTCGAAGCCGTCCTCGCCGCCACCGGTGGTGAGCAGGGCGTGCTGGTCCGGGTCACCCCCGACATCCGCCCCGACACCCACGAGGCGGTCTCCACCGGCCAGAACGGTTCCAAGTTCGGCCTGCTGCTGCCGCAGGCCCGCGAGGCGATCGCCCGCCTGCGGGGCAGCGACCGGCTGCGGCTGGACGGTGTCCACGTCCACGTCGGCTCGCAGATCCTGGACCTCGCGCCCTTCGCGCGGGCTGTGGAGGCCGTCGCGGAGCTGGGCGAGTTCGCCGTCTACGACCTGGGCGGCGGCCTCGGCTCCCGGTACACCTACACCGACCGTCCGCCCACGGTGGGGGCCTACCTCGACGCGATGACCGACGTGGCGAAGCGGCTGCTGCCGGCCGGTGCCCGGATCCTGATCGAGCCGGGCCGCTCGATGGTCGCCGAGTCCGGCGTCTCGCTCTACCGCGTCGTCTCGGTCAAGCGCGGCGGGGGCCACACCTTCGTCGCCGTCGACGGTGGCATGGGCGACAACCTGGAGGTCTCCCTCTACCAACAGCGCTTCGAGGCCGCCGTCGCCACCCGCCCGACCGGTGCGGGCGAGGTGTGCCGCCTGGTCGGCCGTCACTGCGAGTCCGGCGACACCCTCAGCGCCGGCGTCCGGCTGGACGACCCGCGCGTCGGCGACCTGATCGCCGTGCCCGTCACCGGCGCCTACACCTACGCGCTCAGCAACAACTACAACGGCGCCCGCCGCCCTCCGGTCGTGTTCGTCCGCGACGGCGAGCACCGCGCCGTCGTCCGCCGCGAGACCTACGCCGACCTGATGCGCCGCGACCTGCCGTAACCCTCTCGGCCGATCCCGTCCCGTACGGCGGCGGGGTCGAGGGTGACCGCCCGGGCGTGGTCCGCGCACCGGTCGTAGCCTTGATCCACGGGCGCCCGGCGCGCCGATCCGGTCAGGTGAAGGTCGAGCGTATGGGCACCGAGCAGGCGGACGACGGCGTTCTGCCGACCCAGGCCGAGGTGCTGGCCGCAGGGCGGGTCGGCACCTGGGCGTGGGATCCCCGCGCCCGCCTGCTGACCGTCGACGCGCTGTCGGCCCGGTTCCTCGGCCTGCCGCCCGAACGGGCCACGCTTTCCGAGGCGCAGATCCGCGCCCGGGTCCGGCCCGAGGACATGGTGCTGCTGCGGTCCAGCGCGCTGCTGATCCTGGCCGAGGGCCGGCCGATGGATGTGCCGTTGCACGTGCTCACCCGTCCGGGGGCGCCGGCGCGGACCCTGTGGGCGCGGCTCGCACCCGGCCCGCCGGGCGCGACCGAGGCGTTCCGGGGCACCCTCGTCGAGGAGTCGGAGCCGGTCGCCGAGCGCGTGCAGATCGACGCGCTCAACCGCGCCCGGAGCAGCTCCGTGGCGGCCGGCCGGGCACCCGGGGCCCAGGCCCCGACGCCGGAGCAGGCCCAGGCGCAGCTGAGACGCTCCCGCGAGGCGTTCCTGCTCGACGCCGGCCGTGCGCTGGCCGAGGCGACCACGACCGGCGACGTGCTGCGCGTGGCCGCGTCCCTGGCCATGCCCGGCTTCAGCCCCGACGCGCTGGCTGTCTTCAGCGTCACGGGCGACTACCTCACCGTGATCGGACACCACGGGCAGCCCTCCCGTTTCCAGCCGCCGTTCCAGATGCCGCTGGAGAGCAGCCACCCTGCGGCGGAGGCCGTCCGGACGGGCCGTCCGGTCTACGTCTCCTCGCCGGAGGAGTACCGCACGCGCTACCCGGCCGCCTGGCCCCTGGTGGCCGGTTACGGTCGGCATTCGTGGGCGTTCCTGCCGCTCACCAGCGCGGGGCGGACCACCGGCGCCTGGCTGTCGGCGTTCCGCGAGCCGGTCGCCTTCACCTCCGACGAGCGCGCGGTCCTTGGAACCGTCGCCCGGATGCTCACCCACGCCCTGGAGCGGGCCAGGACCAACGAGGCGGAGCGCGCCCTGTCCAGGGGCCTCGCCCGCAGCATGCGGGCGGACGGCGCGATGCCCGGACTCAGCGTCGCCACCCGCTACATCCCCACCGGCGGCGGCCTTCAGGTCGGCGGGGACTGGTACGACGTGATCACGCTGCCCGGCGGGCGCCTCGGCGTCGTCATCGGAGACGTGCAGGGACACGACGTCCACGCGGCGGCGCTCATGGCCCAGCTGCGCACCGCGGTCCACGCCTACGCCGTCGAGGGGCACCACCCGGACGCCGTGCTGGCCCGCACCTCCCACTTCCTGGCGAGCCTGGACGAGGACCGGTTCGCGACCTGCCTCTACATCGAGGCCGACCCCCGGACCGGCAACCTCGCCATCGCCCGCGCCGGGCACCCGCACCCCGTGATCCGCCTGCCCGACGGCACCTGCCTGTTGCGGCACGTCGACGGCGGCCTCCCGCTCGGGCTGATGCCGGAGGGCGAGGACTACCCGGTCACCGAGATGCGGCTGCAGACCGACGAGATCCTGATGCTCTGCACCGACGGCCTCGTCGAGACCGGGGGCCATGACTGGTACACCGGCTGGCTGCGCGTCCGCGACGCGATGAGCCCCGCACCGGCGGACGACCTCGAGGGGATGGCGGACGCCCTCATCGCCGCCGTCCACGGACCCGCCTCCCACGAACGGCCCGGACACCTCGCCGACCGTCGCGAGGACGACATCGCCCTGCTCCTGCTGCGCCGTGACGCGCTGCCCGGACAGCCGGGCGCGGCGCCGGGCGGGCCCGACCGGCGCGTGGTCCTGACGATCGGCCAGGACCAGCCCGAGCGGATCGCCGACGCGCGGCAGGAGGTCCGGGGCGTCCTGCACGACTGGGCGCAGCCGGAGCAGGTGGACGCCAGCACCCTGCTGGTCTCCGAACTGCTGGCCAACGTCCTCGTCCACACCGACATGGACGCCGCGCTCATGATCGAGTTGTGGGGCACCCGGCCCGGTCGACGTCTCCGGGTCGAGGTGGTCGACCGGAGCGACGACCTGCCGCACCGGCGCTCCCCGGGCGAACTCTCCTCCTCCGGCCGCGGTCTGATGCTCATGGACATCCTCGCGGACCGCTGGGGGATCCTGCCCCGCGGCGAGGGGAAGTGCATCTGGTTCGAGCTGTGCGAGGACACTGCCGCGAGCCCGGGTTGACCCTCTCCTGCGGTGGCTGGAGGAACCTACGGCTTTCCGGGCCGGGGCGGCGATCGAGCAGATCCAGGCCATGGGACGGGTCGGCGAACCGGCCTGAGCCACCCTTACGCCAACGCCATTGACGTTCTGCTTCGTGCCGAGTTGTATCAAGGCCTGCCGGCGTGAGGAGCACGCCGGCTGAGGGCGGAGCGTCGCATGGGAGCAGCGGGTGCGCAAAGACGGCCTTGACCTGGGGTACTGCCGGGCGGGAACGGGAACGGACGATCTCGCGCGGCAACTGGACGCGGTGCGGGCCGCCGCCGTCTGCGAGGAGCAGATCTACGTAGACGCCAAGGCCGTCACCGGCGGTCAGCGCACGGGCCTCAACGCGCTGCTGCGTGCCGCGCGCCCGGGGGACCGGGTCACCGTGGCGACACTGGACCGGCTCGGGTGCAGCCTGCGCGAGACGCTGGGCCTGGCCCGCGACCTCACGGAGCGCGGCGTCTACCTGCGCACGCTCGATCCGGGCCTGGCCCTGGACACCAGCGTCGCGGGCCCCGGCACGGACACGGCCCTGGCACTCCTGGAGCGGCTGGCCGAACTGGAACGGATCTACCGGCCGGAGCAGGCGGCGGCCGCCAGAGCCGCCAAGCCCGCCCACCGGCCGGTGCGCGACCGCCAGGAACCACCGGCCGCCGCGCCCCGCACGGCTACCGCCCTCCGCGTCGGCGCACTCCCGCCCCGGCTCCTCTGAGAAGCCCGTGGCCGATGGGCCGGTTCTCGGTCCCGGCGGCGTCCGGGGTGGGATCCGCGAGCGCGGCTTCGTCGTCGAGCGCGGTTTCGGCGGCGAGCGGCAGTCAGTCGCCGGTCCCGGACTCGGCCGTGTTCTGGGTCTGCGTGGCCGAGACGTAGGCCGTGTCGCGCAGCGGAAGCTCCTTGAGGAACCAGGACAGGACGAAGGCCGCGAGCCCGATCGGCACCCCGGCCAGGAAGACCGTGTGCAGCGAGCTGTCGAAGGCCTGGATGAAGCCTTCCTTGATCGGTGCGGGCAGCGCGTTCAGCTGGGCCGGGCTCGCGGTCACCGTGCTGCCGTGGATCTGCTGGACCGCCTGCGGGGGCAGGTGTTTCGGGAGGTTGGCGGTCAGCTGCCGGTTGAACACGGCGCCCAGCGCGGAGACACCGAACGAGCCGCCGATGGTGCGGAAGAACGTGGTCGAGGAGGTCGCCGCGCCCAGTTGCTCACGCGGCACGGCGTTCTGCACCGCCACGACCAGCACCTGCATGACCAGCCCGATGCCGAAGCCGACCACGAACATGTAGGCGGAGGAGACCGCCAGACCGGTGGTCGGCGTGAGCAGCGAGAGCAGCCACACGCCGAGCGTCATCACGGCCGTGCCGATGATCGGGAAGATCTTGTACCGGCCGCGCGCGGAGACCATCCGGCCGCTGGTGATGAAGGTGATCAGCATGCCGACGATCAGCGGCAGCAGTTGCAGGCCGGAGCTGGTGGGACTGGCCGCGTGCACGGTCTGGAGGTAGAGCGGGATGTAGATGATGACGCCGAACATGGTCGCCCCGATGAGGAAGCCCATGGCGTTCGCCACCGGGAACACCGGGGTCCGGAACAGCCCGAGGGGCAGGACCGGCTCCGCCGCCCGTCGTTCGGCGAGGACGAACAGCGCGACGAGGACCACCGCGCCGACGGCCAGGGCGATGATCTGCGGGGACGTCCAGCGGTACGTCGTCCCGCCCCAGGTCGTCAGCAGGATGACCGCCGTGGCGGCGCCGCCGAGCAGCGCCGCTCCGGCGTAGTCGACGGAGTGGTGGGTGCGCGTGCGCGGCAGGTGCAGGACGGCGGCGATCACGAAGACGGCGACCATGCCGACGGGCAGGTTGACGTAGAAGACCCACCGCCAGCTCAGGTGCTCGGTGAAGAACCCCCCGGCCAGCGGGCCGATGACCGAGGAGGCTCCGAACACCGCGCCGAAGTAGCCCATGTAGCGTCCACGTTCGCGTGGGCTGACGACCTCGCCGATGATGGCCTGCGCCCCCACGATGAGGCCGCCGGCGCCCGCGCCCTGGATCGCGCGGAAGGCGATCAGTTCGAGCATGTTCCGCGAGAGCCCGGAAAGCGCCGACCCGACCAGGAAGATGACGATCGCGGCCTGGAAGAGCTCCTTGCGGCCGAAGAGGTCGCCGAGCTTGCCCCACAGCGGGGTGGAGATCGTCGAGGTGAGCAGGTAGGCGGTCACCACCCAGGACAGATGGTTGAGGCCGTGCAGGTCACCGGCGATCGTGGGCAGGGCCGTCGCCACGATCGTCTGGTCCAGCGCGGCCAGGAACATGCCCATCATCAGGGCGGACAGGATGACCAGGATCCGCCGGTGCTCGGCCCGGGGATCGGGCGGTGCCCCCGCACTCAGGGCTCCCGCACTCCCGGCCGCTGCGGCTGAGTTCCTGCGCATGTCGCGCCTCCTGCTCCCCGGCGCCGTCACCGCTCCTCCAGGCTAGTGACTCGCCCGGATCACCGCAGCCCCGCTGCGCCTCTCGAAAGGCCGGTCGCCCGTTCGGGCCGCTGCTGCCGCTGCTGCCGCCGCTGCTGCCGTGGCGGTGGCGCAGCAGCAGGAAGCAAGCCCGCGACCGAGGCTTTCGGCGCGGGCACCGTCGTGGGAGCTTTCGAGCGGGGACGAGGAGCGCCCGGACGCCGGCCGCACGGCGCTGGTGCACGGCCCGGCCGCGCCGTCCGAATCCCGCCAGCACCGGCCGGGCGGGGCGGACACGATGGGGGAGCGAGAGAACGCAACAACGCACCCCGAGGACACCCGTCGTGAACACCACCCTTGGCCCCGGCACCGTCCGGGCCGCAGCCGTCCGCGCGCTCGACACCGCCGACTGGACCACCCTGACCGCCGAACTCGACGTCCACGGCTGCGCCCCCACCCCTCGGCTGCTCGACCCCGACCAGTGCCGACAGATCGCCGCCCTCTACGACCGGCCCGAGCTGTTCCGCACCACCGTCGACATGGGCCGCCACCGCTTCGGCTCCGGCCAGTACCGCTACTTCACCCACGACCTGCCCGAACCCGTCGCCGTCCTGCGCGAGATCCTCTACCCGCGCCTGCTCCCCATCGCCCTGGCCTGGGCGGGCAAGCTCCACCGGCCCGCCCCCTGGCCCGACACCCTCGCCGAGTGGACCGACATGTGCCACGCCGCCGGACAGGACAAGAGCTCCCAGATCCTGCTGCGCTACGGCCCAGGCGACTGGAACGCCCTGCACCGCGACGTCTTCGGCGACCTCGTCTTCCCCCTCCAGGTCGTCATCGGCCTCGACGTCCACGGCGCCGACTACACCGGCGGTGAGTTCCTCCTGGTGGAACAGCGTGCGCGCGCCCAGTCCCGCGGCAGCGCCGTCGCCCTCCCGCAAGGCCACGGGCTCGTCTTCACCACGCGCGACCGCCCCGTTCCCTCCGCCCGGGGACACCGTGCCGGCCCGGTCCGCCACGGTGTCAGCACCGTGCGCAGCGGCCGCCGTCACGCCCTCGGGCTCGTCTTCCACGACGCCTGAGGCCCGGATACCATGAACGCCCGCCCCGTACCAGGCAGTTCCCCCTGCCTGCCCACATCCGCGACCACTCTCTACGGCGAGCTTCCCGTCCCCGTGCCCCACACGGCCCCCGAACTCGCCACCCTGCTGCACCTGCTCGCCGACCACCGCCGACCACGCCTGTGCGGCGTCGCGATCGGCCACAGCCGCGACGACGCCTCGCGCGCCGCCGCCGTCGCGTTCGCCGACGCCTGGCGCGCTCGGGGCAACACCGTCCTCGCGGTCGTCGACTGGCCCGAACAGGCCGCGTCCTGGCTGCGACCCGCTCGACGCCTCACCGCCGGGGAACCCGACGCGCTGGTGGTCGCCGCCGCCCCGCTCGGGTGGGTGCAGCTCGCCCGGCGCCTGCGCCACAGCACCTTGTGGCGCCCGGACCGCACCTTCGGCTTCGCGTCCCTCGCCGAGCCTGTCGCCGCGGCGCTCGCCGGGCCCGGCGTCCTGGACGGCGTGCGGGGCGCGGGCGCGGACGGCGGCGTCTGGCGCATCGAACGCGGCTGGACCACCAGCGCGTGACGGTCCGGCTCCTACGAACGGGTGTAGCGGGCGATGATCACGCCCTTGGTGGTGGTGACGCTGTCGGTGAGCTCGAGCCCGGTCAGCGGGGCAGGGCCCTCGAACAGCCGGGCGCCGGTGCCCAGGGTGAGCGGGTGGATCAGCAGCGTGTAGGTGTCGACCAGGCCTGCGGCGTGGAGGCTCCGGACGAGCGAGGCGCTGCCGATGATCGTCAGGTCGTTGCCCTCCCCGGCCCTGAGCTCGGCCACCGTGCCGGTGGCGTCGCCGGACAGCAGGATCGAGTTCTGCCACGCGTCGGCGTTCTCCAGCGTGCGGGAGACGACGTACTTGGTGGCCGCGTTCATGTGCGCGGTGAACGGGTTGTCGTCGGTGCGGCTGCCCCAGACGGTGGTGAAGTCCGTCCAGGTACGGTGACCGAACAGCATGTCCGTGGGCGTGGCCATGTCCTTGCCCATCTCGCGGCCCATGACCTCGTCGTTGTACCTCCCGCCCCAGCCCCCATGCGTGAAGCCGCCGCGGGTGTCCTCGTCCGCACGGCCCGGGCCCTGGACGACTCCGTCGAGCGTGATGGACACGGTGGCGTTGATCTGGCGCATGGAGGTCTCCCGCCGTCTCGGGGGCCGCTCGTCTGCGGCCCGTTCCACCCTCTACACGAACGGCCGGCGACCGAATCGACACCAGTGCGGATACGCCGGCATCACCGGCGCTCCGGCGTATCGGGCCCTTAGGCTCGCAGGTATGGCTATCCAGCGGATGGACAACGTCGGCATCGTCGTCGACGATCTCGACGCGGCTGTCGCCTTCTTCGCCGAGCTCGGAATGGAGCTGGAAGGCGAGGCGCAGATCGAAGGACTCTGTGCGGACCGCACCGTCGGACTCGACGGTGTCCGGAGCGACATCGCGATGATGCGGACCCCCGACGGCCACAGCAAGCCGGAGCTGACCAAGTACCACGCCCCCGCGGTGTCCGAGGCCGAGCCCCGGAACCCTGCGCCCAACACGCTGGGACTGCATCGCGTCATGTTCGCCGTCGACGACATCGACGACACCGTCGCCCGACTGCGCCGCGCCCACGGCGCCGAACTCCTCGGTGAGGTGGCCCAGTACGAGAACGCCTTCCGGCTCTGCTACCTCCGCGGCCCCGCGGGCATCATCGTCGCCCTTGCCGAGCAGATCGGCTGACGGGGACCTCAGGCCGCGGAGGCGGTGCGGACGGGGGCACGATCAGTGCGGCCGGTCGTCCTGGTCCGTGTTCAGCCAGGCGCCGATCTTCGGCAGGGCCTCGGGACCGCTGTCGCCCTCGACCGATGCGGCGAGGTCGGCGATCGTGACGGAGGCAGGCGGGCCTGTTCGCCGCCGTCCACGGGGACGTCCTGACCCCGGGCCCCGGTGCCCGCCTGGCGCCGACCCGCTACGCGGACTGGCTCAACGGCTGAGCACCCCGATCCGCCGCAGGAACGCCGCATTGTCCGGATCGCGGCCCAGGAACGCGCGGACCATCTCCGCGGCGGGCATGCCGCCGCCCGGCTCCAGGATCGTGCGGCGGTAGGCGGCGCCGGTGGGCGCGTCCATCGCCCCGGAGCGCTCGAAGCGGGTGAACAGGTCGTCGGCGAGGACGCGTGCCCAGGGATAGACGTAGTAGCCGGCGTCGTAGTCGGCGAACTGGTGCCCCCAGCCGGAGGGGAAGTGCGTGCCCTCTACGTAGTCCATGCCGTGCTTGGCGAACACCTCGCGCACCGCGGCGGGTACGTCGCCGTCGAACCCGGGCGTGTGGAAGGCGAGATCGAGCGCGGCGTAGGCGATCAGACGCATGGTCTGTACGCCGGAGGCAGCGGTCCGCGTAGCGAGCAGCGCGGACAGCAGCTCCTTGGGCAACGGTTCGCCGGTCAGGTGGTGGCGGGACATCCGCCGCAGGACGTCCGGGTCCCACGCCCAGTGCTCCAGCATCTGGGAGGGCGCCTCGAGGAAGTCCATCTCCGTTTCGGCCGAGTACCGCCCGTGCCGCGCCCGGCTCAGCGCCGAGTGCAGCGCGTGGCCGAACTCGTGGAAGAGCGTGATGAGTTCGCGGTGCCGCAGCAGCGAAGGCCGGTCGCCGGACGGCTTGGTCAGGTTGGTGACGAGCACGGCGACCGGCTGCTGCCACGAGCCGTCCGGCAGCCGCCGCCCCTGCCGCAGCGGGTGCGCCATGGCGTGCTTGTACTTTCCGGGCCGCGGAAAGAGGTCCATCGCGATTCGCGCGCACGCCGCACCGCCGTCCTCGCCGTCGCCGCCGTTCCCGCCGGCAGCGTCGAAGACGTCGAAGACGTCGAAGACCAGCATGTCCGGATGCCACATGGGCGCGTCGGCCACCGCCGCGAAACGCACCCCCACGATGTCGCCCATCACCGCGAAGAGCCCCTCCAGGCAGGCGTCCAGCGGGAAGTACTCCGCGAGCGCCAGCTCGTCCACGGCGTACCGCGTCTCCTTCAGTCGCGCTGTCGCGAACGCCTCGTCCCACGCCCGCACCTCGCCCGTGCCACCCGACGTCGCCCACGCCTCGGCCAACTCTGCCTGGTCGGCGGCCATTTTGACTGCCACGCGCTCGCGCAGGTCCTCCAGGAACGCGGCGACCGTCTCCGGGGACCCCGCCATCCGGTCCTCGGTGCGGTAGGCGGCCCACGACGGATAGCCGAGCAGGGCGGCGATCTCCGCGCGGATCGCGATCCCCCGTTCCAGCCGGGCCAGGTTCTCCCGGCCGCCCTTGCGCTGGTCCTTCTCCAGCAGCTCGCGGCGCCGCTCGCGCGATCGCGCGTGCGCGAGGAAGGGCCGCAGCTCCGGGTAGTCGAGCGACACGCGGTAGCCGTCGCCGACCCGTTCCAGCGACGAGACGAACGCCTCGGGCAGCCCGTCGAGTTCGCTGCCGGTGACCACGATCCCGTCCGACCACTCCGCGAGGGTGCCCTGGAAGGCCGTGCCGAGTTCGCTCAACTCGTCGAGCAACTCCCGCATGTGGGCCCGCTGTTCCGGGGAGAGCTGAGCACCCTGGCGGCGCTGCTGGTCCAGCAGGTGGCGCAGCAGCCGGGCGTCCTCGCCGGTGAGCGCGGCAGCCTCGGCTGTCTTCGCGTACGCGCGCACGGCCGCCTGGGCGCGCTCGTCGAGGTCGAGTTCGTTGAGCCGCTTGCGCAGCCGGTCCCGCAACTCCCGCGCGGCGCGCAGGACCGCCCCGTCCGGGGCGACCTGCCCGAGAATCCCCCACGCGTTCCGGGCCTCCTCCAGGGCCAGCCGCGCCTCCTCCAGCGCGACCACCGTGTTGGCGAAGGTCCGCTCCCCGTCCGGTACGTCGAACGCCGCCGTCGTCCAGGCGTCACAACCCTGTATCGCCGTGCGGCACGCCCGTTCCACGTCCGCCGCTGTCACCGCCGCGTAGTCCGGCATTTGAAGGGTCATGACCGCCAACCCTACGGCGTGCCTGGAGCATGACACGGTGCTGGTTGTTCTGACCGGGAAGGTTCGCCGGGTTCGCTCGTGCCTTCGGACTGAGTAGCCTCGGGGTCATGCCATCAGCGCCTCTGCCGACCGTTCTTGAAGGCCGCCATGTGCGGCTGGAACCGCTGGCTCTGCGGCACGTTCCCGACCTGTTCCAGGTCGGCGGCCGTGACGAGGCTGTCTGGCGCTGGTTGAGTGCGCCGACCCCTGCCAGCGAAGAGGAACTGCGGGGGATCGTCTCCAAGCGTCTCGAGGAGGTCGACGCTGGGAAGCGCGTCGCGTTTGCGGTGGTTGGTCGAGTCCAGGGCACGGCCATCGGCACGACGAATCTGCACAGCTGGCACCAGCGGGACGGTCACGTGGAGATCGGAGGAACCTGGTTCGGCAGGAGTTGGTGGCGCACGGCAGCGAACTCGGAGACCAAGCTTCTGACGATGACCTACGCGTTCGAGGCCCTCGGTTTCGAACGCGTCGTCTGGCGCGTCGATGTGGACAACATCCGCTCACAGGAAGCCATCACGCGGATCGGGGCCCGGCTGCAAGAGCGCACGGTGGGGGCCCTGCTCAAGCCGGACGGAACCCACCGTGATCTTCTCGTCTACGTCATGCTCCGAGACGAGTGGACAGCGGCGAAGGTCAACCTGACCGACCGCTTGGCGAGAGGGTAGGGACCAGACTCCAGACTGGTCACGCGACTCTCGCCGGCCTCCCGCCCCAGCGGCCCGAAGTGGGCCTCGATCGGGTCGGCCCAGGACGCGTGGAAGGTGATGCCGCGGCGGGCGAGCAGGGACCGTAACGCCTTGCGGCCGATCCGGATCACGCGGCCGTGCACTTTGCGCAGGTAGGCGGCGAGTTTGCGGATGGACCAGCGGGTGAGGGGCTGGCCGAGCTTGGCCGGGCGGGTGGTGGCCGCCGTAACGACGAACTCCTCGTCGTCAGGACTGAGAAGGCGGGGACGGCCTCCCCAACGATCGGACGAACGGACGTCACCGGACATCCAACCGCTGGAATCACCAACCCGGCGAACCTTCCCGGTCGGAGCACGAGGAAGGGTGGGGGCTGCCGATCCGCAGCAGGTTGCCGCTGCGGTCGACCAGGGCGAACTCCCGCATGCGGTAGGCCGTGTCGGCCACCGGCATCAGTCGGCTGCCGGTGGCCGGCTCGGTGGGGACGCCGGTCCGGGCCCAGGCCTGATGCAGCGCGTCCGCGTCCCGGACCTGGAGGTAGCAACTGCCCGCGGTGGACAGCGGGTCAACCGTTCCTATTCAGTGTGCAGGAGTGAGCTTTGGGCCCGATCCTGGTTCACTGGCGCATTCCGAACGGTTTTGGATGCGCTGGTCGTCCGCGT
>NZ_JBGCCA010000047.1:0-66109 GCF_041261265.1 Streptacidiphilus sp. MAP12-33 | reverse complement strand
CCCGGCGCTACAACGGCCACTTGGGGCGCTTCACGCCCTGCGTCGCGGAGCGGGGGGGGGCGCGGGGGGGGGGGGGGGCCGGGCGCCCCCCCCCCCCCCCCCCCGCCGGGGGGGCCCCCCCCGCGGGGGGCGCCACCTCCTTGTTCCCTGCCGCGGCCGGGGACATCGGTCGGTTCTCCCGGCCATCCCGCACTGAACCGCTGCGTCGCCGGGCAGTCGGCGTTACGCGGCCGAAGCCGCACGCCTGGGGGCAGCGCCGCGGGCCCGATCCGTGGCTTGCCGGTTGCGGCCGGTGTGGGCGGGGCGGCCGCGGTGGTCGCGTCGCGCGGAGGCGCTGCGGCGGGGGCGCTCGACGACGGGGTCGGCGATGACGACGGGAACACCGGTGGGGACGCGGGCACCGGTGACGCGGGCCAGCACCTCGTCGGTGGAGTGGACGTGCGCGGAGGCAGGGGTGATACCGGCGTTGGCCATCATGCGGGCCGTCTGGCGGCGTTGGTGGGGCAGGACCAGGGTGACGACCGTGCCGGACTCGCCGGCCCGGGCGGTGCGTCCGCCGCGGTGCAGGTAGTCCTTGTGGTCGCTGGGCGGGGCCAGGTTGACCACCAGATCGAGCCCGTCGACGTGGATGCCGCGGGCGGCGACGTTGGTGGCGATCAGCGCGGTCACCTGCCCGGCGCGGAACTGCTCGAGCGTTCGGGTGCGCTGGGGCTGGGACTTGCCCGCGTGCAGGGCCGCGGCCTTCACCCCCTTCGCGAGCAGGTCCGCCACGAGACGGTCCGCGTCGTGCCTGGTGTCGGTGAACATGATCACCCCGCCGTCGCGGGAGGCGATGCGGGCGATCGTGGCGTCCTTGTCCGCGTTCTGCACATGCAGCAGGTGGTGCTCCATCGTGCTGACCGCCGCCGCGGACGGATCGACCGAGTGGGTGACGGGGTCCTTGAGGAACCGGTGCACCAGGCGGTCGACGTTGCGGTCCAAGGTGGCGGAGAACAGCATCGTCTGGCAGCCGTCGGCCACCTGGTCGAGCAGTTCGGTCACCTGCGGCAGGAAGCCCATGTCGGCCATCTGGTCGGCCTCGTCCAGCACCGTGATCCCGACCTGGTCCAGAAGGCAGTCGCCGCGCTGGATCAGGTCCTTGAGTCGACCCGGGGTGGCCACTACGACCTCTGCCCCACGGTTCACCTCCCGCGCCTGCCGGTTGATCGACGTCCCGCCGACCACGGTCGTCATCCGCAACCGCACAGCGTCCGCGTACGGGGTCAACGCCTCGGTGACCTGCTGCGCCAGCTCACGCGTGGGCACCAGCACCAGGGCCAGCGGCCGGCGCGGCTCGGCCCGCCGACCCGCGGTACGGCCCAGCACAGCCAGGCCGAACGCGATGGTCTTGCCCGAACCCGTACGCCCGCGGCCCAGCACGTCACGGCCGGCCAGGGCGTTCGGCAGCGTCGCGGCCTGGATCGGGAACGGCGAGGTGACGCCCTGTCGGGTCAGCACCGACAGCAGCGCCTTCGGCATGTCGAGCTCGCCGAACGACCCGACGGCAGGCAGCGCCGGTGCGACCGTGACCGGAACCGCGAACTCGCCCTGCGGAGCGTCGCCCTGACGCCCCCTTGCGGCGGACGACGACCGTGCGTTCCCGGAACGGGCACCATAGAAGGCACCACCGGCGGAGCGGGACCCCTGGGCCCGGCCGCCGGGCCGTGAGCCGTCTGCGGGTCGGGAGCCGGTGTCCTGGCGCGAAGAGCGATGTGCATGAATCATGCGGAGACCTTCCTCGGGGCGGCACGTCACCAGAGAGGTTTCCGCGGCGCGGGGCGCAGGCGGAGGCCGCGAGAGGACGGGCCGAAAATGTGACGGATGGTGCGTGGATGATGCAACCGTGCGGCGCGTCGCCTACCGTCGGCGCTCACCGTGATGGACGGGAGCGGAGAACCTCGAACGGTGGGACGGTGCGGCTCGACGACGATCCGGACGTCGATCTGGACTGCGTCGCTGCGCGTGACGCGCGGGAAGGGCCGCCGACGGCGGAACCCGGGGCCTGAACGGCCGGAGACGGGTGGTGACGCAATGCCGAGGGGCCCGCACCGGGCATGTACGCGGTGCGGGCCCCTCGCTGCTGGGCGGGTGCCTCGGCAGAAGAACTACAGCGGACGAATGTTCTCCGCCTGCGGGCCCTTCTGGCCCTGCGTGACGTCGAACTCGACCTTCTGGCCCTCGAGCAGCTCACGGAAGCCGTTGGCGTTGATGTTCGAGTAGTGGGCGAAGACGTCCGGGCCGCCACCCTCCTGCTCGATGAAGCCGAAGCCCTTTTCCGCGTTGAACCACTTCACAGTGCCATTAGCCATAAAAAAAATCTCCTTCAAGGGGCTGTCCGAAGCACGCACAGCGCGGGCTCCGAGTCGCCGCGATGAGCACCCACCCGAAAACACCGGGAAACAAAAATGCGCCTGCGAAACATCAGCAGGCGCACACAAAGTTCATGGGAACCACTACTGCAACTCATGCAACTCTAGCAGGCCGCGGCCGGCACCGACGGGATATTTCACCCCCAGTTCCGCGAGCACGTCTGCGCCGCCACCACCCACCCGGTCTCCGGTCCCACCAACCCACCATGACAGCAGGCTGGTTGAGCGCCCGGCCGTCGGCGTCCGACGCTCGGCGGATCCACTTCCGCGCGTGGGAGTTGACTACTCCCACACGTCGGAGCTGCCACCGATCCACTGGACCATGTGCTCGGCGTCGAGGTCGAGCTCGTCCAAGCCGGCGCGTCGGCAGAACTCCGCCACGTCAGCGAGCTCGTAGGCCTTCCCGACATGCTCGCCGAGGATGTCCACACGTCGGTAGGGGCCGGCCGTCGCGTCGGCCTGAACCGGGTGCACGACCACGTGCGCATGATGTTCCGCGTCGAAGGACAGTTCATCGCTCATGCCTCCAACCTGCCCCAGCCGAAGACAGGCCGCAGCCCGGGACGTGCGCACACCCGGCAGCAGGGTGACCGTCCCAGCGGCAGCGACGGCGCGCGGCCCCCATCGGCCACGCGCGCCTACCCCTCGGTCGCGTGCCGTTCGCTGTCGTGGTGCCCGCGCAGTTCATCGCACACGACACACGGCATGGCGCCGCCCTCAGGGCGCCGGTCCCCGGCCCGAACGGGTTTGCCGCAGATACAGACCGCGTCCTGCGGAGCCACGCGAGCGCCGTCGAAGGCCGGGTAGCACCGTACACAGATGATGTGCCGCAACCGGTCGCTTGCGCCGGTGGAGCGCGCGGGGTCTGGGGTGGCCCTCGTCGCGGGGGCGGATTCTCTCGCAGCGGGCTTCATCCTGCGGCCTCCGATCGCTCGGCTGCTGTACCACGGCGACCCCGACACGCACGCGGTGCCGGACCGGACGCCCTTGGCCACCGCGACGTGTGAGCAGCCACCGCGCACCTACCCACCCGTTCACAAACAAAGCTCCGGTGCACTCAACCGGTCAGCGCAACACCCCAGATAGGAGAGGGTGTGGCGTATGGCAAGGATGGGTCGTCCGGGGATGTCGGACGCGCAGAAGCGTGAGTTGTGGGACCGCTGGAAGGCCGGCGAGTCGATCAGTGCGATCTCCCGGGCCCTGGGGCGGCCACCCGGCTCGGTCTTCACGATCCTCAAGTCGAACGGCGGCTACGTCCCGCCGGTCCGCGCGCGTCGGCCCGGGTTCCTGACCGACGCCGAACGCGAGCTGATCTCCCGGGGCCTGGCCCGCGGGGACTCGATGCGCGCGATCGCCCGGTCCCTGGGACGGGCCGCCTCCACCGTCAGCCGTGAAATCAGCCGCAACAAGGGCACTGAGCACTACCGGGCCGTCGACGCGGAGGACCGGGCATGGCAACGCGCCCGGCGCCCCAAGCTCTGCCTGCTGGCCTTGAACGAACCCCTGCGGGAGATGGTTGCCGCTCGCCTGGCCGACGACTGGTCGCCTGAGCAGATAGCCGGCCATCTGGCGAAGGCGCATCCCGACGCCCCCGGGATGCGGATCAGCCACGAGACCATCTACAAATCCCTGCTCATGCAGACCCGCGGAGTACTGGCCAAGTCCCTGCAGCAGCACCTGCGTTCAGGACGCCCGACCCGCCGCAACATCCACAACACTGTAACCGGCCAGTGGCGCTCGCAGATCAAGAAGGCGACCCCGATCCACGAGCGGCCCGCTGAAGTGCGCGACCGCCTCGTCCCCGGGCACTGGGAGGGAGACCTGGTCATGGGAAGCGCAGTCACCCAGATCGCCACCCTCGTCGAGCGGACCACCCGCTTCACTCTGCTCGTCCAACTGGACGGCCGGGACACCGCCACCGTCACCGCACGGGTGTCCGCCGCGATGCTGACCCTGCCCGTCCACCTGCGCAAGACCCTGACCTGGGACCGCGGCATGGAGCTGGCCGCGCACAAGGACCTGACAGCGGCCACCGGCCTGGCTGTCTACTTCGCCGACCCGCAGAGCCCCTGGCAGCGAGGCACCAACGAGAACACCAACCGCCCCCTGCGCCAGTACTTCCCCAAGCGCACCACGATGGCCGGCCATACCCAGCAGGACCTCGACCGCATCGCCGAGCGCCTTAACACTCGCCCCCGGAAGACCCTCGACTACGACACCCCAGCCGATAAGATCACAGCACTGTTGCGCTGACCGATTGAGTGCACCCCCCGTTGGCCCGTGCCACGGCTCCCAACGCCCGCAGCAGCGGAGACCAAGAACAGTCACCGGCCGCACCGAGGCTGAGCGGTCGGGCCGGACCGCTCGCTCACGCCCGCTCGATCTCGAACCGGACGGCCTTGCCGCCGGTCCGCGGTGCATGGTGCGAAGTACCTGGTCCGGCCCCGCGTCCCGGCCCAGGTCCCGGCCCGACGTGGCTCTGCGCGGACGGCGACAGCCGAGAGCCCGCCCCGGCGGGCAGTTCGGCGGTCTCGGCCGCGTAGCGAGCCCAGCACTGCGGGCAGCGCAGCTCCGCCTCCACGGCCCAGGCGTCCGCGATCGGGCGAACGTCCGCGACCGGCTCCGTCAGACGACGGCACAGGCCGGTCAGACGACGAGCGGGAACGATGTGCCACTGGCCGACCCTCCGACCCGGGTTCGCCGGCCGGTGCTCGGCTCGCAGCTCGTAGGCACTCATCCCAAGGTCTCCTCACGATTCCCGTCCGCACCGGACCAGGCGGGCACATCGGGCGGATATCCGCGCCGGACGACGCCAAACGCGGCGCTCGTGTCGAGTGCTGGCAGCGCGCCCGGCTCACGAGTGACACGGCCGCTCCTGGTGGCGCCTCAGCCCCGGGTCCGACCCGGTCGGCCCGCCCGCGAACGGCGCGGCAGCGTCAGCCTCGGAGATACCGAAGGGGGCCTCGACCGAGCCGCGTGAGCCAACCCACCGGCCCGGAGCGCGGGTGGGCACGCTTCGGGCGGGTAGACGCGAACCAGGCTCCTCCCGAGGCACGAGACCCGGGTCTGCACCCGGCGCCCGGGAAGAGGCCGGGACGGAGGACGCAATGACCTACTGGAGTGAAGTCCGCATAGAGGAGGACCGGTTCGGCGCAGCGCGTGTTCTGGCGCCGGCGACCGGGGAGGAACTGTGGGTGACCGCCCAGGAGTGCGCTGACCAGCACCTCCTCGCCGAACTGAAGGGGCGGTTCGTCATGCACGAGGAAACCGATGCCCTACCGGGTCGAGGTCCGCGTCTGGTCGGACCACGTGGACGGCGCACCGGCTGCGACCGCCGCCTGGGACTCGGAACACGGCTTCCTGAAACCGAGCGGAATCGCCTGAAGGCGCTCCGAACCGGCCGAGGCCGCTCCAGGGGTGGCCTCGGCCCCAGTCACCCCGACCAGCCCAGGTGCCATGGCGGGCAGGCGCGCTTCCACCGGAACTCAACGAAAGTGGTGCGCGCCCCTCGGCGAGCGTGCCGCTCGGCGGACGGTTCGTACGTGTACCCATCCGCGCCTCGGCCTTCGGCCCCGAGACTGCGCCGGCCCCGCCCGCGTCGGGGTTATCGTGCGGATGTGACCTTGCAACGGCCCTGGGTCAAGCCCCCGGACCAGGACCGTGGCGGTGCTTCAGGAAGAGAGGCAGCGCGACCCAGCACAGTGCGAACCAGGTCAGCACCGTGCCCGCCACGAACCAGGCCGCCCACCCGAGCCCCGCAACCCGCAGCAGCAGGAGCAGCGCGCAGCCCACGGCCAGGGCGAGCAGGGCCGCGCCCAGGCCGACGAGATGGCTGACGGCCCTCACCATGCGGGGTTTGACATGGCGCCCAGCAAGGATGCGGTGGTAGGTCACCGGGGCGATCAGGGTGCCCGTGGCCACCGCCCCCAGAACCACGATCACGACATAGAGGCCGCGGTCGAAGCCGTGCAGTCGAGAGAAACGGTCCGTGAAGGCGACGGAGAGCAGGAAGCCGAACATGATCTGCGCCCCGGTCTGAGCGATGCGTACCTCCTGGACCAGGTCGGTCCAGCGGCGGTCCGCGGCCTCCTCCACGGTCTCGTGGCGGCCCCGTTCGAACTCGGGCATGCCGTATCTCCGCTTCGTCAGATTCCGCCTGCGCCGTTGTCCTCGCACGTGGCGGCATGGTGTCAGGCCGAGACCAGGTGCCCCGTTCCGTCGGGGGCAGTGTGATCACCGGCCGGGGCCGGGTCGGCCTGGTGGTGGGGGCGGCACGGGGTCGGGGCCGAGAGGCTCCGGCCGCGGCGGCGGTAGCGGGTCCGGTCCCAACGGCTCAGGGCGCGGCCCGGGGCCCGGGCCCGGCTGCGGGCCGCCCGGCGGCGGGGGTGTCGGGGTCGGCGGGACCGGGTCGGGGTGGGATGGATCAGCGGCGTCTGGCATGGTTCTCAGTCCTCCGTCGTTCGGATCCGGGACCTGCCCGGGCAGGGCGCCTACCCGGGTGCTGCCGATCGAAGCGCGCACGCGAAGCACGGGACGATGCGGCGGCCCGGCAGCCGCCCGAGGTCTCCGCCGTCCCCAGGTGAGCAACCGCGATGACCGACTCCAGGACACTGCTGCGGTCCGCCCGCCGCACTCAGCCGCTGGACGACGCGCAGAACGGGGTCGCGCCGCCCTCGGAGACGGGCGAACTGCTGGCGGCCAACACCTGGTGGGCGGCGCGGCACGGCCTGGAGGCCACGCTGTGCGATCCTCGCGACGGACGACAGCGCAGCGCGGAGGCCGTCGTCGCGCTGCTGGACCGCACGGAACGCGCGCTGTCCGCGGCAGCCGGCCTCGAAGCCGTGCGGAGCGCCGTCGGTCGCCTGCTGCGACTCGGCTCACCCGCTCATCGCCAACGTGCGGCCTACCGCAGAGGCGGCGTCCGGGGTGTGCTGGAGCTGATCACCGGCGACTGGTGAACCCCGGGAGCGTGGCCGACACCGTTGTCCGTGGCCGACCGCGCGGCTCCTGCTGGCGACTCGAACCACTTCCGCACGCCCTTTGTTCGGCGCAGCCCGGCACAGGACGCCCCACCACCACAAGCTCACACTTCCTACGGTCTAGCCCGACCGGGTCAATGCGGGATCAGATCGGGCGGGCGGGGCATACGTAGGTGGTGTCCGGCCTCCCGAGCGCCCTGAACCGAGCTCGCCGCGACCCCGTCGTCGTCCAGACGCTGCGGGCCACCGTCGCGGCGACCCTCTCCTACGCCGTCGCCGAACAGCTGAGCAACCAGCCCGCGCCGCTCACCGCGCCCCTGACCACCCTGCTCGTCGTCCAGGTGACGCTCTACTCGACGCTCACCACCAGCGCCCGGCGGGTCGTCTCCGTCGTGGCCGGAGTGGTCCTCGCGATCGGGTTCAGCTCGGTCGTCGGACTGTCCTGGTGGAGCCTCGGGCTGATCATCCTGGCTTCGTTGACGCTGGGCCAGTTCATCCGGGTGGGCGAGTTCGTGCAGGAAGTCGCGATCAGCGCGATGCTCGTGCTGGGCGTCACCCAGCTCGCCTCGCAGGCCTGGGACCGGGTGCTGGAGACACTGATCGGGGCCGGGGTCGGGCTCGCCTTCAACCTGCTGCTCGCCCCGCCCGTCTGGGTGGAGAGCGCAGGCGAGTCCATCGAGGACCTCGCCCGCCGGGTCCGCCAGATGCTGCTCCGCCTGGGCGAGGAGCTGGACCGCCCCACCCCCGTCGCCCGCGCCGCCGAGCGGCTGCACGACGCGCGCCGCCTGGACCACCACATCGCCGAGGTGGACGCCGCGCTGCGCCAGGCCGAGGACAGCCTGCGGCTCAACCCGCGCATCAGCGAGCCGCTCCTGTCCCGGGTGGTGCTGCGCACCGGCCTGGACACCCTGGAGATCTGCGTCGTGGTCGTGCGCGTCCTCGCCCGCTCGCTGACCGACCTCGCCAAACGGCGCGATGCCGAGGAGCCCCTCTTCGACCGCGAGATCGCCGCCGGCCTGCGGGACGTGCTCGGGCATCTCGGCGACGCCCTGGTCAGCTTCGGCGTCCTGGTGACCACCCAGGTGAGCCGGGACGCGGAGGGCGCCGAGGCGCGGCTCGCCGCCGAGCTGCAGGCGGCCTGGGACAGCCGCGACCACGTGGCAGAGCTGCTGCTGCGGCAGGTCGAGCGCCACCCGCTCGCCTGGCAGCTCCACGGCGCACTGCTCGCGGAGATCGACCGGATCCTCGACGAACTCGACCTGGAGCACCGGACCCGCAGGCTGATGGAGGAACTGGACCGAGGCGGAGCCCTGCGCCGCCGGGCGGGCCTGCCGGCCCGCCTGCGCCGCCTCGCCCGGGGCGAACCCTTCCGGCCTCCGCGCTGACGTGTCACCGACCGCAGTTCGGCGATCCGCGTGCGACACGGCCTGCCGCCGGACCAGGCGGAGACTGACATGCACGGCGCCGCCACGACATCACCCGGGACGCCGCCCCCGATTCAGGCCGGGAAGTTCCGCTCCTCGAGCAGGTCGAGGTTGCGGAACACCGGGGGGCTGTCGCAGAGCTCCGCGAGCCGCGCCGCGAACTCCGCCGTCTCCGGGCGGTTCGAGTTGTCCATCGCCTGCTCGTAGGAGGGGAACTCCACGATGTTCAGGTACACGTTCTCCCTGTCACGGTCACGCGCCTGCAAGGCCCGCGACGCCATGCGGTTGCCCGCGTTCTTTTCGACCCAGCTGTCCAGTAGGGCGTTGAACTCGTCGATGCGACCGGTCTTGAACTCGATGATCTGAACGAACCTCATCGCTCGGTTCCTCCTCGGGTCAGCGGCTCGGCAGCCGGCTGTCTCGTTCAGCGTCCATCAGAGGCGGGTGCTCGGCGCGCCGCCTCGCCGACACCGACCCGGATAGGTGTCTGCCGCGGGGACCGAGAGGTGGACGAGCGCAGGCGGCAGAACCCTTGTGCAACCCAGACAAGGGGCCCATGTGCGAGGCTTCGCTCTACCGGCGCCCCGATCGGCGCGCGCCGACGCCCAAGCTCGGGAGCTGTGACCGCATGCCGTCCTCAACGCCCACGCCGGCCAGCGGCCCCCGGCCCACGGCCGCGACCTGGGAGCAGATCCACGTCGAGCGTGCCGCCCTGGCCGGCGACCTGGCTCGACTGGACGAGCGTCAGTGGGCGACCGCGTCCCTCTGCGACGGGCTCACGGTCCGCGAGGTGCTCGCGCACATGACCGCAGGTGCGAGTCTCACCCCCGCGCGGTGGATGGCAGGTGTGATCCGCTGCCGCTTCGACTTCGACCGGCAGGTCGCCCTGCGGCTGGCCGAGCAGATGGGCGCCGATCCGGCCGAGACGCTCGCGCGGTTCCGCCGCGCGATCACCAACACGGTCAAACCGCCCCTGCCGAGAACGGCGATGCTCGGGGAGACGGTGGTCCACGCGGAGGACATCCGCCGACCGCTCGGCATCGAGCATGCCTACGCGCTCGACTCCCTGACCGCCGTCGCCGTGTACTACCAGGGCTCCGACCTGCCAGTCCTCTCCAGGAAGCGCTCCGCCGGACTGCGGCTGACAGCCACCGACGGCCCTTTCGCCGCCGGTGAGGGTCCTCGCGTGTCCGGCACCACCCTGGCCTTGATCATGGCGATGGCCGGTCGCGCAGCCTACTGCGATCAGCTCGACGGTGAGGGGGTCGCCACCCTGAGCGGGCGTCAGACCCTGGCTTGAGTGCGCCGCGCCACAGCCGGACGGCCCCGCGACGATCGCCTCGCCCGCGACCGGTTCGGTCGCGCACCGCACTGGGGTGTGCACCACGGGAACCGGCGTCCGGAGCAGTGAGACCGCGCACCCGCGTGGTCCGGCGCTGCCCGGCCGCCGGTCCAGACGCCGGCCGATCCCGGCGTCTTGGCAGGGCCGGGGGAACCCTGCACGTCCAGCTTCCCTTCGAAACCCCTCCCCTCACATGGGCCTCACGGCCCCCGGCCGACCGCCGGACGGCCCCTGCGGGAATCCGCTCTGTGGGACGACCGCGACGGGCGACAGCGCATGGTGCACGACGGCATGCTTCGTACACCCGTCCACACGTGGGTCGCGGCCACCGCGAATGCGGCGGCCACGCGGACTACGATCGAGAGGCGAGACGCCGTGCGAGTCGCTGATGCCCCCACGCTCCGCCGATCCCAGGGAAGCCGGCCGCCATGCCCGACAACCTGCACCGCCGCCCCTCGACGCCGTCGCCGGCGAACTGACCGGCCCACGTCAGCGGCGACGGGAAGGTGTCCGGGCTGACCGGGACGGCGGGGTCGGGTGCCCCCACCCCTGGCCCCGATCCGCCACGCCGAACCTGGCGGCGCTGGCTGTGGTGGCTCAGCACGGCCGCCGTGGTGGCGGCCGGCGGGCTGCTGGCGACCAAGCACCGGAGCGAACTGCATGCCGCGCTCGGACTGCTGAACCAGGTCGACCTGAACCGGCTCGCCGCAGCCGGCGCGCTGGAGGCCGCCTCAGTGCTCGCCCTGGCCGCCCTGGAACGGCGGCTGCTGCGGGCGGCAGGCTTCCGAATCGGCCTGGGTGTCGTGACCGCGGTCGTCGCCGGTGCCAACGCGATGACCGGGGTGCTGCCGGGCGGCGGCGTGCTGTCACTGGGGTGGACGGTGCGGCAGCTCCAGCGCCGTGGCATCGCCTTCGCGTCCGCGGCGGCGGCACTCGCGGCGGCAGGCGCGGTGAGCGTGACCGTGCTCGTGGCGCTGCTCACGCTCGGCGCGCTGATCGCCGATCCCGCGGGCCCCGCGCCGGGCCTGCGACAGGGCGTGCTGATCGGCGTCGGAACGTGCGCGGCGCTCGGGCTGCTGCTGGGCACGCTGACGCTGTCGTCGCGGCTGCGCGGCGCCGTCGTCCACGGCTGGCGACACCTCGGGACGGGCCGGGCCGGTGTCGTCCGGTTCCAGGACTCGGTCGAGGGCATCGGACACGAGCTGCGCCGCCTCGGCCCCGGTCCGCGCGGCTGGGGGCGTCCGCTGCTGCTGTCCGCATTGAACTGGGGCGGCGACGCGGCCTGTCTGCTCTGTTGCCTGTGGGCGCTGCACCTCCCGATCCCGTGGCGCGGCTTCCTGCTGGCCTACACGCTGACCCAGCTCCTGGGCAGCCTGCGGCTGACACCGGGGAATCTCGGCGTCACCGAGGCGTCGTTGACCGCGTTGCTGGTCCTGTACGGCCTGCCGGCCGGTCAGGCGATCGCGGCGACCCTGCTGTACCGGGGCTTGAGCTTCTGGGCGCTCCAGCCGGTCGGTTGGTCGTGCTGGCTGACGCTCACCCTCCACACGCCGCGCTCTCCGAAAGAGTGAGCGGGCGCCGGGTGGACGCGGGCGCGCCGCCCAGCGCCCGAACCCGGCGGCGTGCAGGGGCGGCACGTCGGATCCCGCCCCCCAAGCGAAGCGTAGCCCTCGCGTCACGGGGCAGGAGCCATGGTGGACCGAAACGTTCCGGCCCGGCACTCCCTCGGACATCCCCCGTGCACAACGAGGAACGGAGCCGGTCATGAGCCATGCGAGAGACCTGATGCACGCGGGCGTGGCCTGCGTACGCGAGGAGGAGACGCTCGCCACGGCGGCGCGGCGGATGCGCGAACTCGACGTCGGCGCACTGCCCGTCTGCGGCGCCGACGAGCGGCTGCACGGCATCGTCACCGACCGTGACATCGTCATCAAGTGCGTGGCCGACGGAATGGACCCGAACACGGTGACCGCCGGCGCCCTCGCCCAGGGCAAGCCGGTCACCGTCGACGTGGAGACGGAGGCCGACGAGGTGCTGGAGCTCATGGCCGAGTACCGCATCCGCCGGATGCCCGTCACCGAGGACCACCGCCTGGTCGGCATGATCACCGAGGCGGACCTGTCGCGGCACCTCGGCGAGTGGCGTGTCGGCCATCTCGTCGAGGCGGTCTGCGCCACCGCAACCGCTTGAGGCATGCACCGACGGGCCTCCGTCACCCCGCGTCGGGACGGAGCCCGCGGCGAAGAAGGCCGAGCTCGCGTCCGGTGGCGGGGAGAGCAAGGCTCCGAGGAGAGGTGGTCCCGGTGCGCTCACGCTTCGCTCCCGACCGGCAGCTGACCACGCGCATGGTCGTCGTGCTGGTGCTGCTCGTCCTGCTCTACGCGGCGTTCGTCGCCGCGCTGGTGCTGCTGCTCAAGTCCGTCGTGCTGATCGTGGTCATCGCCGCCGGGGTTCTGGTCACGCAGTACTGGTTCTCGGACCGGATGGCCATGTTCGCGATGCGCGCCCACGAGGTCACGGCCGAGGAGGAACCCCGGCTGCACGGCACGGTCGACAGGCTCTGCGCGCTGGCTGACATGCCCAAGCCCCGGGTGGCGGTGTCCGAGACGGACCTGCCGAACGCCTTCGCCACCGGCCGCAGCGCGGACCACGCCGTCCTGTGCGTGACACGTGGCCTGCTTCGCCGGCTCGAAGGCGACGAACTCGACGGCGTGCTGGCCCACGAGCTGTCGCACATCGCCCACCGGGACGTCTCGGTGATCACCATCGCCTCGTTCCTCGGTGTGCTGGCCGGGCTGATGGTGCGGATGGCCTTCTACTCCGAGCTGCTCGGCGGCCGCGGCCGCCGCGACCAGAACACGGCCGCGCTGTTCGCCCTGGTCATGGTCGTCTCCGGGGCCGTCTACCTGATCAGCCTCATGCTCATCCGCGCCCTTTCCCGGTACCGGGAGCTGGCGGCTGACCGATCGGCGGCCCAACTGACCGGCCGCCCTTCGGCGCTGGCCTCCGCGCTGGTCAAGGTGAGCGGCGACATCGCCCGGATCCCCAGCCAGGACCTGCGGACCGCGCAGGCGTTCAACGCGTTCTTCTTCACTCCGGCGCTGTCCGGGGACTCTCCCCTGGTGGCCGCCTTCTCCACCCACCCGAGCCTGCAGAAGCGCCTCGACGCACTCGCCCGGCTCTCCAAGGAGCTGGGCGAGCAGGTCGGCCCGTAGGAGCAAGTTCTACGCCGACGGCAAGGTCTGACCGGGTTCGCCCCTGCCGAGGCGCGGGCCGCACGGGATCACCCGGGCGGTCGGTCTGCCTCTGCGACGGCTCCGCCGGTCCGGGGCGCCGCGCGGGCGGATGCCGGGTCGACGCGCGGCCGGGACCTGGGCGATTGAATGGGTTTGCAGCAAGTTACAAAGAAGTTTCTGCAAGTGTCTTGACGCGCCGCCGGGCGGGCGAGATGGTCATCGCCATCCCCCACCCCACCCGAGGCGCCCTCTCATGAGACCCACCTTCTTCACGCGCGCGGCGACGCTCGCCGCGACCCTCGCACTGCTCGGCGGCGGCGCGGTCACCCGCTCCGCTCCGGCCCTGGCCGACACCCCGGCGCAGGTCAGCCTGCCCGCGACCTTCGACACCGCGATCGGTTGCTCCGCCACCTGGCAACCGGCCTGCTCCCAGGCGGAGATGACGCTCGCCGGCGACGGCCGATGGAAGGCGACGCTGAACCTGCCCGCCGGCAGCTGGTCGTACAAGATCGCCGTGAACAACGGCTGGACCGTCAACTACGGCGCCGGCGGGGCGCCCGGCGGTGCCAACATCAACATCACCGTGCCCACCGGCGGCGAGCAGGTGACCTTCGTCTACGACCCCGACACCCACGTCGTCACCGACAACTCCGCCATGCCGGTCGTCACCGCGACCGGCGACTGGCAGACCGCGGCGGGGTGCACCACCACCTGGTCCGCCACCTGTGCGAACACCATCATGACGGACCCGAACGGCACCGGTGTCTCCACCTGGTCCACCACCGCCATCCCGGCAGGCAGCTGGAACACCAAGGTCACCCTGGGACAGTCCTGGACCACCAACTACGGCGCCGGCGGCGCCGCGAACGGCGTCAACATCCCGTTCACCGTGCCCGCCGCCGGGGACACCACGACGTTCTCGTACAACGAGTCCACGCACCTGATGACGGTGGTGAGCAACGCCGGGGCCACCGCGCCGCTCAACACGCTCGGCGCGCTCTACAGCTCGTCCGCGACCACCTTCCGGCTCTGGTCACCGGACAGCTCCAACGTCACCGTCACGGTCGGCGGCACCAGCCACCCGATGAGCGCGACCACGCTGCCGGGCTACTCCGGCGTCTACCAGGCCGTGGTCAGCGGGAACCTGCTGGACCAGGACTACCAGTTCTCCGTCAACGGCGTCGCCGTCCCGGACCCGTACGCGCAGATGGTCGTGCCGAACACCACCCAGGGCGTCGTCGTCGACACCGCCGCCGTCACCCCCACGGACGGCGGCTGGGACCCGCGGCCCGCCCTGGTCAACCGCACGGACGCGGTCGTCTACGAGTTGAGCGTGCACGACTACACCGTCGACCCGAGCTCGGGCGTGGACGCCGCCAAGCGCGGCAAGTTCCTCGGCCTGGTCGAGAACGGCACCACCTACGACGGCGTCAGCACCGGCATCGACCACCTCAAGCAGCTGGGCGTCACGGCCGTCCAGATCATGCCCTCGTTCGACTTCGGCAGCACCGTGCCCAACTGGGGCTACGACCCGGTGGACTACAACGTCCCCGAGGAGCAGTACTCGCAGTTCACCGCGCCGGAGGACCGCATCCGCGAGTTCAAGGACATGGTCAACGCGTTCCACAGGAACGGCATCCGGGTGATCATGGACGTGGTCTACAACCACACCTACACCAAGAGCGTGTTCGGCAACATCACCGGAAAGTACTACAACTCGACCGACCTGTCCGGAACCGGCGACTCGATCGACGACGGCAACCCCATGGTCAGCCAGATGATCCAGGACTCCCTGGAGCACTGGGTGCGCGACTACAACGTCGACGGCTTCCGTTTCGACCTGGCCGGCGTGCACTACTACAACAACGTCTACCAGTGGGCCAACTACCTCCAGACCACCTACGCCGACCGCGACCTGATGATGTACGGCGAGCCCTGGAACGGCGGGGCGAGCGACCCGAACGAGCCGCAGAAGGTGCGCTACGGGAACATGCCCGCGCTGTCGCCGGTCCACTTCGGCGCCTTCAACGGCGTCTACCGCGACGCGATCCGCGGCGGCACGAACGACAACGTCTTCGGATACATGGGCAACAACGGCAACCCCTCGGCCATCGCCTTCGGCATGACCGGCTCGCCGACCGACGCCGACAGCACGGCCACCGTCTCCAACCTGTGGACCCCGGCGTTCGCGGTCAACCCCGAACAGACGATGAACTACGTGTCCATCCACGACAACCTGAACCTCTACGACAAGATCACCTACTCGGGCGCGACCGGCGGGGCCACCGGCACGGCCGGGGCGATCGACAAACTGGCCGTCGGAACCATCCTCGCCTCACAAGGGGTGCCGATCATCGCCGAGGGCGACGAGTTCCTGCGCTCGAAGGTGGTGAACGGCGACTACACCACGGCGATGAACTCCTACGACGCCCCCGACACGGTCAACGCGATCCACTGGGGCGACATGATCACCAACGCGAACATCGTCAGCTACTACCGGGACGCCATCGCACTGCGCAAGGCCACCGCCTCGCTGCGGCTGACGACCTGGTCCGCCGTCAAGAACCAGATCGCGACGCAGGTCAACGGCTCGGTGGTGATCGCCGAGATCAGCTCGAACCCGGCCGCGCCGACGACGTACGACACCGTGATCGTGGTGAACCCGACCACCAGCGCCTACAACGCCACCCTGCCGACCGGGACCTGGACCAAGGTGCTGAACGCGAGCGGCGCCACTTCCTCGACCGGCAGCTCCTGCGACCCCCAGGCGGTGACGGTCTTCACCGCGAGCTGAGAGGCGACCAGCGGCACCCCGGTGGACGGGCCGGTCACGGTCCGTCCACCGGGGTGGACCGTCACCACTCCTCCTCAGGCGGGCTCGCGCAGCGGACCCTCGTCGAGCGGGCCGTCGCGCAGGGCGCTCCAGGACACCGGTCCGAGCAGGTCGGCGTACCGCTGGAAGACGTCGAGGAACAGGTCGTCGACGGCCAGCAGCCCGACCAGGCGACCGCCCGAGACGACGGGAAGCCGCCGCACCCCGCTGCGGCGGAACATCCGGTACGCCTCGGCCAGGTCCGCCTCGGCGTCGAGGGTGACCACCGGCTCGGACATGACCAGGCTCACCGGCGCCTGCGGTTCGAGCCCTGTCGCGAGCGCACGGACGGCCAGATCGCGGTCGGTGACGACGCCCAGCGGGACGCCGTCGACGGTGACCAGGACGCAGCCGACGCCATGGGTGTCGAGGCAGACCGCCGCCTGACGGACCGTGTCACCGGGGCCGACGGTGACCGTCGGAGCGTTCATCACGTCGCTGACGCGCATCGCCGCTCACCCCTCGCCCAGTGTGTCGTCCTCGGCGAAGGCCAGCCGGGAATCCAGTCCGACCACCCCGTCGGCCCCACGGCACAGCCGCTCGACGACAGGCACCAGGCTCCGCCGCGGCACCTTGCCCTCCAGGGTGACCACGCCGTCCACGACATGGACCTGGACGGCGCCGGGGTCGAGCGCCAGCGTCTCGCGCAGCACGTCGTACTCGATCTCCTCGCGGATCGCCCGGTCGCTGCGCAGGAAGACACGCAGCAGGTCGCGGCGGCTGACCATGCCGACGACACGGTCGGTGTCGTCGACGACGGGCAGGCGCTTGACGCTGTTCTGCTTCATCGCGCGGGCGGTCTCCACCACGCTCCAGCCGGTGCGCGCCGTGACGACGGGCGCGGACATGACGTCGCGGGCGGTCGCCGCGGCGGTGCCGGGCTCGAACTCCGAGACGGAGCGCCGAACGGGCTCGCGCCCGCCCGGATCGGCCTGGGCGGCCTCCTTGCGGAGCAGGTCCGCCTCCGAGACGAGGCCGACGAGGCGGCCCGAGCCGTCCAGCACCGGTACGGCGCTGATCTCCTGCTCGGTCAGGATCTCCGCGATCTCCTTGAACGGCGTGTCCGTCTGCACGGTGATCACGTCGCGGGTCATCAGGTCATCGACGACGCGGTGTCTCATCTCGCCCACCGATCCTCTCTCTTCCTTGCCTGACTCCAGCGTCACCCCGCCTCCCGCCCGGCGCAGTGGCCGGGCGGACCACGGCCGGTGGGCCGATGGTCCCGGTCCGCGCCCGCGCACGACGTGGGCGGGCGCGGAAGGGGCCGGTCGGCCGTCGAACAGGGCCCGCCCGGACCTCCCGCCGTGACGTCGCGCGGACGCACGGTGGAGGTCGGGTGGCCGACCGGCCGCGCCGGACGGAGGTGGCACGCGATGAACGCCAAGTACCGACTTGCCGCCCGACGCCGGGCTGAGTCCCGCCGCCGACACCGCCGGCTGGGCCACGACCCGGAACTGCTGGAACTGCTGCGCGCGGCGGCCGCCATCGCGCGCCCTCGCCCGGAGCCGGACCCGTCCGGTCGGCGACCGGTCCCGAGCACCTCGCACGGCGCGGCCGCCACGCGGACGCGGCCAGGGAGGCCGTGGTGAACCACCGGACCCTGATCGGCGCCGGGGCGGCGACCGTCGCCGGCTTGGCGGCCGGATATCCCTGGCTGTGGCGCCACGCCTGCCTGACCTGGGGGTCGAGCGCCGTGGAGGTCTGCCGGGAGATGCCCGGCGACACGCTGCTGCCGGCCGCGCCGCTGGTGACGACCCGCGCGATCACGATCGACGCGTGGCCGTCGGCGGTGTGGCCGTGGCTGGTGCAGATGGGGCCGGGCCGCGGCGGCGCCTACACGTACGACTGGATCGAGAACCTGCTGGGGCTCGACATGCACAGCGCCTACCGGATCCTCCCCCGGTTCCAGAAGCTCGGGCTCGGCGACACCATGCGCCTCGGGCGCACCGGACCGGTGCTGGAGGTGGCCGTGCTCGAACCCGAGCACGCCCTGGCGTTCCACTCGCAGGACGGGGCCTGGGTGTGGTCCTTCGGCCTCTACCCGCGCGGCCACAGCACGCGCCTGGTCAGCCGCAACCGGATCCAGCCGCCCGACCCGTCACCGCTGTACCGGCTCTTCTCCCTGTACGTCATGGAGCCGGGAAGCCTGGTGATGGAGCGTCGGATGCTGCTGGGCATCAAGAGCCGGGCCGAGGCCCTGCAAGCGGAGAACCTGCCGACGCCGGGCCAGTGAGACCCAGGGCCGCTGACCGGGCCTTCGCCCGGTCAGCGGCCCTCGTCGGTGTCACCGGTGCGGGACCACCGCGACCGGGCAGGCCGTCCGGCCGAGCACGGCGGGAACGACGGGCCCCAGCCTCGCGGGAGGCGTGCGACGGCGCCGACGCCCCAGGACGAGCAGCGACGCCTTCTCCGTGGCCGGCGGCAACACCCACGCGGGCACGCCGTCATGCTCCTCGCTGACGGCCTCGACCCCGGGAAAGAACGCCTGGACTGCGGCGAGTTCGGTGCTCAGGACATGCCCTTCGACCTCGCGCGGATCGGCTCCGGGCCCCGCGTGCACGGCGGCTGACAGCGCCCCTGCCGCCCGCCACACGTGCAGGGCGTGCAGGCGGACACCCAGACACCGCGCCTGCTCGAAGCCGAAGCTCAGGACCGGCCCGCAGTCGCCAGCCAGGTCGACGCCGACGAGCACCTCACGGTCCGGCGGTGCCCCGGCCGTCCCCGGAGGAACCAGCACCACGGGGCTCTCCGCACGCGAGGCGACGGCCAGCGCGACGGACCCGAGGACCAGCGCGGCCGGCCCGGCGCCCCGCGTACCCAGGACGAGCGTCCCGGCCCGGTCGGCGGCGCGGCACAGCAGATCGGCCACGTCGCCGCCCTCCTGCGTCGTCGCGTCGATCGGCAGGCCGGGGTGGACGCGGCTCAGCTCGGCCGCGGTGCGCGCCATCGCGTCCGTGGCGTCGATCTCGACGTCCGGCCGGCGCGGGCGCAGGGGCTCGGGCCCCTGGTCCAGCGGCGGCCGCACATGGAGCAGGCGGACGGGCGCGCCGGTGGCGGCGGCGTACGCGGCCGCCCAGCGCGCCGCCGCGGCGGCCGTCTCGGATCCGTCGAAGGCGACGGTCAGCGGCAGGGACATCACGACCTCCCGGGGTACTGCGGCGGGACCACGACCAGCGGTCCGTGGGTGTGGTGGACGAGCGAGCGGGTCGTGGAGCCCAGCAGCGCCTCGCGCCAGCCGCCACGTCCGTGGCTGCCGACGACCAGACAGCGCGCCTGCCGGGCCTCCTCGGCAAGCAGGTGGGCGGGGTGGCCGGTGAGGACCTGGCGCTCGACCGCGACCTGCGGGTACTTCTCGTGCCAGCCGGCCAGTGCCTCCGCCAGGTCCAGCCGGGTTTCCTCGTAGAAGCCCGCGCGGGCGGCGCTGTGCGGACGGCGGACCTCGACCGCCGCCAGATCCGATCCGGTGAGCGCCGCCTCCTCGTACGCCCAGGCGACGGCGGCCTCGGAGGCCGCCGATCCGTCCACACCGACCACGACGGTGCCACCGTGGTCCGGCCGAGGCTCCTCGGGTCGCGGCACGAGCGCGACCGGGCAGGGCAGTTCGCCGAAGAGTCCGGCGCCACGGCTGCGGACGAAGGCCGCGTCGGTCTCGCTCAGTCGCCGCGTGCCCAGGACCACCAGCGACGCCTCCCCGCCGATGCGGCGCAGGACCTCGCTGGGCTTGCCCTCCGCGACGGCGACACTGATGTCCAGCTCGGGGTGCAGGTGCAACGCCTCAGCGCGGGCCGTGTCCACCAGCCCCTGTCCGGCGGCCCGGAAGTGCGACGCCCACAGGTGACCGCCGGTCCCCGGGGTCACCCCGGGCGGGATCGCGGACGGCCACTCCTGGGCGTGCAGGATCAGCAACGGCAGGCCCCGTCGCGCCGCCTGGTCGGCGGCCCAGCTGACCGCCCAGACGGTGGCCGCGGAGCGGGACACACCGACGAGGACGGGGGCGCGGTCGTTCGGCACGTTCATGGTGGGCTCCTCCCACGGGGCTGACGGCTCCGTCCCTTCGATCGTGGCCCGACGGGCACCGTCGACCCAGGGCCGTTCAGCCCGCCGACCGGCCCTGCCCCGGACCGCGCCCGGCCCGCACCGGTGTTGTACTGACGGTGTGATCGGGATCGAGGAGTTGGCCGGGGCCGTCTTCGACACGGACGGCGTGCTCACCGACACCGCGGCGCTGCACGCCATGGCGTGGAAGGCGGCCTTCGACGACCTGCTGCGGGCGCTGCCACCGGGCACCGCGCAGGAGACGCGGGCGCCGTTCGACCTGGCGACGGACTACGCGCGCCACGTCGACGGCCGCTCCCGCGAGGACGGCGTGCTGGCCTTCCTCACCTCCCGGGGCCTCACCGACCTGAATCCGGCCGCCGTCACCCGGCTCGCCGAGCGCAAGGACCGCATCTACCTCGCACTGCTGCGCCGCGAGGGCGCGGTCCCACGGCCCGGCGCGGTCGACCTGCTCACCGCGCTGCGCGGGCACGGGGTGCTCACGGCGGTGGTCTCGGCCAGCCGCCACTGCGCCCGGGTGGTGGCCGCCGCCGGGCTGGCGGACCTCTTCGACACCCGGGTGGACGGCGTGGAGGCGGCCCGGCTGGGCCTGGCCGGCAAACCCGATCCGGCCCTGTTCCTGGAGGCGGCGCGGCGCCTCGGCACCTCGCCCGCGAGGACGATGGTGGTCGAGGACGCGCTGGTCGGCGTCCTGGCCGGACGGCGGGGAGGCTTCTCGCCGGTCGTCGGGGTCGACCGGGGCGCGGGCGCGGAGGAGCTGCGCGCGAACGGCGCGGACGTCGTCGTCGACGCCCTCACCGAGCTGCCGCCGTTGTTGGGGTTGTGACACGGGGTACCCGGCCGGAGGGTTCTGGGCGATCGCGCCTCGGGCCGGCCGGGGCGGGAGACGGTGGCCACGCCGGGCGCGGGGCGGACGGCGCGGACGTCACTCCCGCAGGTCCAGCACCGCCACGCCGGTGACCCGGTCGGCGGCCAGGTCCGCGAGGGCGCGGTCGGCCTGCGCGAACGGGTAGCGCACGGTCTGCACACGCAGGGGCAGGCCCGCGACCTCGGCCAGGTACGCACGGCCGTCCGCGCGGGTGTTGGCGGTGACGCTGCGCAGCGTGCGTTCCTGGAACAGGTGGGCCGCGTAGTTCAGGACCGGGATGTCCGTCAGGTGGATGCCCGCCACGGCCAGGGTGCCGCCGCGGTCGAGCGCGGCGAGCGCGGTCGGCACCAGGTCGCCGACGGGTGCGAAGAGGATCGCCGCGTCCAGGGGTTCGGGCGGCGAGTCGTAGGCGCCGCGCGCCGACGCCACGCCGAGCTCAAGCGCGAGCCTGCGGGCCTCCTCAGCACGGGTGAGCACGTGCACGGTGGCGCCCCGGGCCATGGCCAACTGGGCGGTCAGGTGGGCCGAGGCGCCGAACCCGTAGAGGCCGAGCCGCCCACCCGACGGCAGCTGAGCCCGCTCCAGGGCGCGGTAGCCGATGATCCCCGCGCACAGCAGCGGGGCGAGCTCTGCCTCGTCGCGCTCGTCGGGCGGCAGGGGGTAGACGTAGCGGGCGTCGGCCAGCAGGTGACGGGCGAAGCCGCCGTCGCGGTCCCAGCCGGTGTAGCGGGAGAAGGGGCACAGGTTCTCCTGCCCGGCCAGGCAGTAACGGCACTCGCCGCAGGTCCCGGCCAGCCAGGCCACGCCCACCCGGACACCGGGCACGAACCCGGGTGTCTCCGGCCCGGTGGCGACGACCTTGCCGACGGCCTCGTGGCCGGGGGTGCGGCCCGGCGCGCGCGGCGGCAGATCGCCCTCGGCGAGGTGCAGGTCGGTGCGGCACACGCCGCAGACGTCGACCTCGACGAGCAGCTCACCCGGTCCAGGATCGGGCACGGTCTTGCGGACCGGCCGTAGCGGCCCGGTGGCCATCGGGCCCGGCCGCTCCACGACCCACGCGTCCGTCTCGCGCCCCGCCGCGACCACCGGCCCACCTGCCTCCGCTCGCCGATCCCTCTCCCCTCGACGGTCCCCCCGGCGCCCCGGCGCCGCAAGCGCGCCCCCGTCACGGCCGGGCCGAGGTGCGGCGCGGCGCGCGGCCGAGGACGATGAGAGGGTCCTCGGGCAGCACCTGGAGCCTTCGTGAACGGCGACGCCTGGAACCTGCGCTACCAGGGTCTCGACCCGGCGCAGGAAGGCCTGCGCGAGGCGCTGTGCGCCGTGGGCAACGGCTGGTTCGTCACGCGCGCGGCCGCCCCCGAGGCGGTCGCCGACGGCGTCCACTACCCCGGCACCTACCTGGCGGGCGTCTACCACCGCACCGTCTCGACCGTGCAGGGACGCGCGGTGGCCAACGAGGACCTGGTCAACTGCCCGAACTGGCTCCCGCTCGCGTTCCGCGCCGTCGACGGGGACGGTGACGGTGTTGCCGCGAGTGTCCCGTGGTTCGGCGAGCCGGGGTTCTCCGCCCTCGACCAGCGTCTGGAGTTCGACCTGCGACACGCGATCCTGACCCGGCGGCGCCGCTGTCGCGACGGCCGGGGACGCACCACCGACGTCGTGCAGCGCGTCTTCGCCCACATGGGACGACCGCATCTGGGCGTGCTCGTCACCCAGCTCACGCCGGTCGACTGGTCCGGAACGGTCGAGATCCGCTCCGGCCTGGAGGGCCGCGTCGTCAACGACGGCGTCGCCCGCTACCGGGGGCTGGAGAACCGCCACCTCGTGCCGACCGGGCAGGACGCGGCGGGCGAACTGGTCCGGCTCCAGGTGGCGACCCCCGACTCCGGCCTGCGGATCGGCCTCGCCGCGCGCACCCGGGTGCGCTCGGGCGACAGCGAGGTGCCCGCCCCGCTCGTGGCCCGGCTGGACACACCGGGGCGCGTCGACCAGCTGCTCACCGTGGCGGTGCGTCAGGGCCACTCGCTCACAGTGGAGAAGACCGTCGCGCTGTTCACCTCCCGGGACCGGCTGACCACCGAGCCGGCGACGGCGGCCTGCGAACTCCTCGCGGAGGCAGGCGACGCGGCCGCGCTGGAACGCGAACACCGGTTGCGCTGGGCCGAACTGTGGCGCCGCTGCCGGATCGGCGCGGACTTCGAGGGCGCGGGTACGATCCACCTCTACCTGCTGCACCTGCTGCAGACCTACTCGCAGCACTCGGTCGACCTCGATGTCGGCATCCCGGCGCGCGGCCTGCACGGCGAGGCCTACCGCGGCCACGTCTTCTGGGACGAGCTGTTCATCCTGCCCTGGTTCAACCGGCACCTGCCCGAGCTGAGTCGGGCCGTGCTGCGCTACCGGCACCACCGCCTGGACCGGGCCCGGCGCACCGCCGCGGCGGCAGGCCGACGCGGCGCCCTGTTCCCCTGGCAGAGCGGCAGCGACGGCGCGGAGGAGACCCAGCAGCTGCATCTGAACCCCCGCTCGGGCCGCTGGCTTCCGGACCACAGCCGGCTCCAGCACCACGTCGGCTCGGCGGTCGCCTACAACGTCTGGCAGTACCACCAGGCCACCGGCGACACCGAGTTCCTGGCCCAGGCGGGCGCGGAACTGGTCCTGGAGATCGCCCGGTTCTGGGCCGACTCGGCCGAGTTCGACGAAGGGATCGGCCGCTACCACATCCGTGGCGTGGTGGGCCCGGACGAGTACCACGACGCGTACCCGTGGGCGTCAGGCCCCGGCATCGACGACAACGCCTACACCAACGTCATGGCGTCCTGGACCCTGCACACCGCCCGGCGACTGCTCCCGCTCGTACCCGGCGGTCGCCGCGCGGAGCTGCTCGAACGGCTCGGCATCGACGCGGCCGAGCTGGCCCGCTGGGCCGACGTCGAGCACCGGCTCCACGTCCCGCTCCACGACGGGGTGATCAGCCAGTTCGACGGCTACGAGCGTCTGGAGGAGCTGGACTGGGCCGGCCTGCGCCGCCGCCACGGCGACATCCGCCGCCTGGACCGGATCCTGGAGGCCGAGGGCGACTCGGTCAACCGCTACCGGGCCTCGAAGCAGGCGGACGTGCTGATGCTGTGGTACCTGTTCCCACCCGCGGAGGTACGGCGGCTGCTCACCCGTCTCGGCGTGCCGGCGGACACGGAGCTGATGGAACGCACCGCCGACTACTACCTGCCGCGCACCTCCCACGGCTCGACGCTCAGCGCCGTCGTTCACGCCTGGGTACTGGCCCGGCGCGACCGGCCGGCCTCCTGGCGGTTCTTCCAGGAGGCCGTCGCGAGCGACGCCCACGACATCCAGGGCGGCACGACCGCCGAGGGCGTGCACCTGGGCGCCATGGCCGGGGCGGTGGACCTGCTGGAGCGCTGCTACTCGGGCCTGTCCCTGCACAGGGAGACGCTGGTGCTCGACCCGGCACTGCCGCCCCAGCTCGGACAGCTGGACCTGACGCTGCGGCACCGGGGGCACGACGGCGTGCTGGTGCGCCTCACGCACCGCCACGCCTCCGTCACCGTGCCGCCCGGGACCGCCGCGCCGATCCACGTGCGCGTCCACGGGACGGAGGCGACGCTGCGGGCCGGGGAGACCCTCCGGGTCGACCTGACGGTCACCCGCTGACCGCGGTCAGCTCACACCGGCACCACGGCCACCGGGCACAACGCGTTCTGGACCACCGCCAGGCTGACGGAGCCGAGCCGGGCCAACGGCCCGGCGTGACCGCCGTGGCGCCCGACGACGACCAACGCGGCATCGGCGGACAGTCCCACCAGCTCCTTGGCCGCGCCGGACCGGACGCTCACCTCGCCGACCTCGACCCCCGGGAACCGCTCGCGCCATCCGGCCAGCACCTCGGCGAGCAGGCGCTCCTGCTCGGCCTCGATGTGGCCCTTCTCGTACACGGGCGGCGTCGCGCGGCCCTGGGAGAGCAGGGGGTAGCGCCAGGCGTGCACCACGTGCACCGACAGCCCCCGGCGTTCGGCCGCCTCGAAGGCGAACTCCAGGACCGCCACGTCGGGGTCCTTGGCGTCGATGCCGACGACCACCGGACCGCTCGGGCTGTCCCCGGCTCGCTCCCGGTCGGGGACGACGACCACCGGGCAGCCCGCTGTCCCGGCGACGTGCAGGCTCGTCGAGCCCACCAGCAGGCCGGGGAACCCGCCGGAGCCGCGGGCGCCGAGGACGACCAGTTCGGCGGAGGACGTGGCGGCGTCGAGCACGTCACGCACCTCGCCGGGGACGGCCTCGACGTTGACGGCGAGAAGCTCGGGCATGTGCTTGCGCAGCCCGTCGGCCAGTGAGTCGAGCAGTTGGCGGGCGTAGTCCGGGGCCGCGTCGCCGCAGGCGGTCAGGAGCCTCAGCTCGCTGCCACGCAGTGCCGCCTCCTGGGCGGCCCAGTCGAGTGCGGGTCCCTCGTCGGCCGATTCGTCCACTGCGAGGACGACGGTTCGGGGCATGGCTTCCTCCTGTTGCGTCCGTGCCGCCGTGCGGGCGGTCAGCGAAGGTCGAAGACGAGGCGGGCGGAGACCTTGCCGGCCAGCACCTCCTCGATGCAGGCGTTGACCTCCTCCAGGCGACGGCTCTCCCGGATCACCCGGGTGCGCCCCAGCTGGTGCAGCCGGAAGACCTCGGCGAGGTCCTGCCGGGTGCCGACGATGGAGCCGACCACCCTGGTGCCGTTCAGTACCGTGTCGAAGACGGGCAGTTCCAGTTTGCCCCCGGCGGGCAGGGCGACCAGGACCAGCGTGCCGCCGCGCCGCAGCGCGCCGTAGGCGGCCTGGAAGCTGTCGTTGCTCACCGCGAGGGAGATCGCCGCGTCCGCACCGCCCAGCCGCTGCGTCTCGGCGGCGACATCCTGGGTGCGGGCGTCGATGACGTGGTCGGCGCCGAGTTCGCGGGCCAGGGCGAGCTTCTCGTCGGTCACGTCCACCGCGATCGTCTCGGCGCCGGCGATCCGCGCGTACTGGAGCGCCAGGTGGCCGAGCCCGCCGATACCGGAGACCAGCACCCGCGCGCCCGGGCGGGCACCGGAGACCTTGACGGCCTTGTAGGTGGTCACCCCGGCGCAGGTGAGCGGCGCCGCGTCCAGGGGGTCGACGCCGTCCGGTACGGGGACCACGTAGTCGCCGTGGGCCAGCGCGTACTCGGCGTAGCCGCCGTCGACGGAGTAGCCGCTGTTGTGCTGCTGGAGGCAGAGCGTCTCCCAGCCGGTGACGCAGTAGTCGCAGCGACCGCACGCCTCCGCGAGCCACGGGACCGCCACCCGGTCCCCCACCTGGACGTACCGCACCTCGTGGCCCGCGGCCTCCACGATGCCGACGCCCTCGTGGCCGGGGACGAACGGCGGGGTGGGCCTGACCGGCCAGTCGCCGCGGGCGGCGTGGATGTCGGTGTGGCACAGCCCGCACGCCTCGATGCGGACCCGCACCTGGTGCGGGCCGGGCTCGGGCAGCGGGCGGTCCTCGATGGTCAGCGGGGCCGTGAAGTCACGGACGACGGCAGCCTTCATCGCTCTCTCCTCACCTTGCCGCCCCGACCTGGCCGGGGCGTGCGGTCGGACCCCATCCCAGCAGGCGGCCGTCCGACCCTCCTTGGGCCGGACGGTCCCTTCCTGGCGGGCCGGGCGGCCCGGCCCGGACTCAGTCCAGTTCCAGGATCTCCGCGACCGGGCGGCGCGGGGTCTTGGCTCCGGGCGGGCCGAAGCCCAGTCGCAGCACGATCTGAACGTAACCGGGCCCGGTCTCCGGATCGCGCAACTGCCAGCGCGTGTCCGGCCACTCGACGGCCTGGTGCAGCACGGAGGCGCGCACGTCGTGCAGGGTCGCCAGCAGCCACACGCGCTCCAGCGCCATGCCCGTGCGGACCCAGGCGCTGCGGTCGTCGTGCGCGGTGGTGAACGTCGCGAGCTGCGGCAGCGGCTCGAAACGGGCGGAGGCGGGCACACCGGTCGGAGGGTGGCCGGTGAAGCTGCGCATGGGCACACGCGCGTCGCGGTCCAGCGGTCCGAGGGCGGCAGCCGGGATGCCGTCGTTCGCGGGGGCCTCCAGCCGCACCCAGCTGCGAAGCTCGGCCTCGCGGGCGATGTCGGCGGCGGTGCGGCGCTCGGCGTCGGCGGTGAGCTCGAGGACCCGTCGGGTCTCGGCCTCCTCCAGCATGGCGAGCACGACGCCTTCGTGGTCGGCCGCCGCCATCAGGTCGCCGACGAGCCGCTCGGGCACGTCGCGGTTGGTGAACGGCCGGCGGCTGCTGTGGCGCACGCCGATCGCGGGGTGGAGCTCCGCGTCGGCGGCGGAGTGCTCGCCGGGACCGGGCGGGACGAACCGCAGTTCCGCCACCAGGTCCGGCTGCGCGACGTCGGGGAGCAGGCGCAGGCGGGTCGAGAGGCCGAGCGCCGCGGCGGCGACCCGGATGTTCAGCACGGCGGCGCCGACGGAGATGTGCAGGGCCCGTGCGGTCGGGTCGGTGGCGGGCACCGCGCGGGAGCGGTCGGCGAAGACCAGCATCCCGGTGCGGTCGTCGGTGGCGCGGAAGCGCCACGGCTGGCTGTTGTGCAGCGAGGGCGCGGCGCCCCCGGCGGCCGCCAGCCGGCCGAACTGCTCCGGCGTCAGTGGGGCGCTGCTGGTGAGGGACTTCTCGGTCATGGCGGCCGCCTCCTTCGATGGTGCGGTGGGCGGGGTTCAGCGGTCGACGAGCGTCTGGCCGCTGACGTCCCACTGGACGTCGACGACGCCCTCGACAGCGCGGACCAGGCGTGCGGCGACCGGGACGAGGGTGGTGTCGGCCAGGCGACCGGTCAGAGTGACGACGCCGTTCGCGACCTCGACCACGACGCCCGGAGCTTCGTCCCCGAAGAGGTAGGCGACGACCTCCCGGTGGACCTCCTCCGCGATCTCCGCGTCCGGGCGCAGGAAGACCTTGAGCAGGTCGGCACGGCTGACGACGCCGGCCAGCATGCCCAACGGGTCGACGACGGGCAGCCGCTTGACGTGGTGCAGGGCCATCTGACGCGCGGCCTGAGCGAGGGTCGCGTCCGCGTGCACGGTGACGGCGGGCGCGGTCATCAGCTCGGCTGCCGTCAGCGCTCCGGCCTTGGCCATGTCGCCCAGACGGCGCCGCCGCTCGGGCGGGCTGGGTTCGGCGTCACGGAACTCCTCCTTGTGGAGCAGGTCCGCCTCCGAGACGACACCGACGACCCGGCCTTCGCCGGCGGTGACGGGCAGGGCGCTGACCTGCCACTCGGCCATCAGCGCGACGATGTCCTTGAACGGGGCGTCCTGGCCGACCGAGACGACGGTGTGCGTCATCACGTCGCTGACGACGTGGGGGCTACCGCTTCCGTACATGGCTGCCGCCTCCTGACGTGATGGCGTGGTCGAAGTGGACGACATGGGCGTCGGGGCCGGGAAAGTACAGCGTGGTCCGGCCGGTGTCCGACCAGCGGACGTCGAAGGGCGGGGTGCCGTCGGGGTGGTGCAGTCCGACGACTTCGCCGTCCCTGCGCGTGGTGCCCGGTCTGGTGCCGTCCACCACGATCTGGTCTCCGGGCAGCGCGTGCATGACCGCTCTCCTCTCAGGCCCGGTCCGGCGAGGCCGGCTCGTCGCCGGGCCGGATCTCGCGGCCGGTGATCCGTGCGGGGTGAATCCGCACGAGGAGTTCACGCGGTCCGTCCGCCCAGGGCTGCGGCTCCTCGCGCCGGGTTCCCGGGCGGTCGACGTCCCGTCGGTCCCGCTCGGCGGAGCCGGCCACCAGGACGCTCCAGCCGTGCGACAGCACCTCGTCGAGGCGGTCGACCTCCAGCACGACGCGGCGTCCCACCGCCGCCGCGAGCGCGCCGCCGGGCTGGGTGCGGAAAAGGAAGGAGCCGTCGACGACCCGGTAGTTGACCGGCCTGACGACGAGCGTGCCGCCCATCTCGAAGACCACCCGGCCGACTCCCTGCGTGCCGAGGCGGCTGCGGCACTCCTCGTCCGTCAGCTCGGCCAGGACGGCACGGCGGTCCGGTCCACCGCGGCCGGGCGGGGCTCCTTGGGTTCCACCCATCAGCTCCTGGCGGGAGGTGCCGAGTGCGGCCGCGATCCGGGCGACCCCGCTCGTACCGAGGTCGGCGGGCCGCGTCTCGACCCATTCGAGGAACGCGGGCGCCATGCCGGCCCGCTCGGCCAGCTCCTCGACGCTCAGGCCGAGTTCCTCCCGACGGTGGGTGATGCGCCGCCCGAGGTCGCCTGGGCGCGCGCGGCGCGGGGAGTGCTGCGTTCCTGAGGATGCTGCTGCGAACATGGTGGGACTTCCTTTCGGTCCGTCACCAGTGCGGGACGACGGCGACGGGGCAGGACGCGTGCTGGAGGACGGCGTGGGCCACCGGCCCCAGTGCGGAGACCGGGCGGTGCCTACGGCGCCCGACGACCAGGAGGGAGGCCTTCTCGGTCTCCTCGACCAGGACGCCCGCCGGCGGACCGGACACCTCCGCGCTGGTCGCGTCGACGGCGGGGAAGCGGTTGTGCGCGGTGGCCAGGGCCTCGCGCAGGGCGACCGCGTGCTGGTGCTGGACACCGCGCCGCTCGACCTCGCCGGGCTGCACCGGCCCCGCGCCCCACGGCACGGGCGGCTGCCAGGCGTGGACCGCGCGGAGCACCACGCCGTGGTCCTGGGCGTAACGCAGGGCGTACTCCAGCACCGGAGCGCAGTCACCGGACGGGTCGACACCGACCACGACCCGGTAGCCCGGTCCGGCGGTGGCGTGCGGAGGGACCAGGACGAGCGGGCTCTCCGCGCGCGCGGCCACCGACTGGGCGACCGAGCCGAGCATGAGTGCGGCGAAGCCGCCGCTGCCCCGGGTGCCGAGCACGAGCGTGCCGGACTCGTCGGCCGTGCGCAGCAACGTCAGGTCGACCGGCCCGGTCCTCTCCTCGACGTCGACGTGGAGGCCGGGGTGGGCTTGGCGCAGGTCGGCGGCGAGTTCGGTCATGGCGTGGAGGGCGGACTGCTCCTCCACGACACGCTCGTCCTCAGGGCGGGTCCAGAAGTCGGTGGGCCGGACGTACAGCAACCGCAGGTCCCGGCCGGTCGCGACGGCCTCGCGGCCCGCCCATCCGGCGGCCGCTGCGCTCGTGTCGGAGCCGTCCACCCCGACGATCAGGGGAAGGGTCATCGTCCCCGCTCCTTTCAGGCGGCCGGTCCATCCGGCGCCAGCCGGGCGGAACCGGCTGGGTTCCTCCTCTCCCAGAGTTCGCCCCGCTCCCGGTGGTGCACAGGGCCGACCGGTCCCCACTGCCGGCTCCGGACGCCTCCCCCGTTGGCCCGAGCCGGGCCGCTCGGTCCCCCGCGTCTGGTCCGAAGGGCCCTCGGTCCGGTGACGCCCTGCGCTCACGCTGAAAGGACGGCCGTCGGCGCGGGCCCGGCCGTCCCCCGCCGGAGGAGGCACCGACCGTGGAACGTGACGGACGAACCCCCTCCCGGATCGCCCGGGAGGGAGCTCGCCGCAGTCGGGCTCACGCCGTGTCCACCGTGTTGCCCTCCGAGTCGGTGTTGCCTGCGCGCAGCAGTTGGTAGCCCAGGTCGACCAGGGCGCGCCCGGCGGCGAACTCGTCGCCGATCTCCGGGACCGGGCGGTCGACGGGGTCGCGCAGGGAGGCGCTGCCGGCCTCGAGCCGGTTGTCGCCGGTGTCGAGCACGGCATGGGCGTGGGTGGTGTCGCCCTCCTCGAAGAGGTCGAGGCGGACGGTCCAGGTCTTGGTGTGGTAGCCGCCCGGCGTCGGGCGCGGATCGCTCTTCATCGTGGGTCCTCGGGTCGTTGGCGGGTGGGTGGCCGTACGCGGGTCGCTCCCGGTCAGTCCGGGACGACGCAGACGGGGCCGGTGGCGTGGTGCAGCACCGCGAGGGCGACCGAGCCGAGCGCCAGGCCCGGGTAGCCGCCGGTGCCGCGGGCGCCGACGACGAGCAGGGAGGCGTTGCGGGCCGTCTCCAGCAGGGCGCGTACCGGGTGGTCCTGCAGGACGTGGGCGGTGACGGCGACCTCGGGGAACCGCTGTCCCTCGCCCGCCAGCGTCTCGGAGACGAGCAGTTGGTGGGAAAGCTCGTCGGCACGGAAGCGGCGCCGCTGCGCGGCGGCGGACTCGGACAGGCCGCCGGGGACGGCGTGCCAGGCGTGCACGACGACGAGGGAGCGACCGCGCAGGGACGCCTCCGTCAGGGCTTGCCGCAGGGCCGCCTGGCCGTGCGGAGAGCCGTCGACGCCGACGACGACCGGGCCGGTGTCACCCGCCCTCGTGCCCCCTCTCGGGGAGGGGACGAGGACGACCGGGCAGGCGGCCTGGCCGGCCAGGGCGGTGCCGGTGGAGCCCACCACCAGCTCGCCCAGGGCTCCGGTGCCGCGCGTCGCGACGACCAGCAGCTGGGCCTCCCGGGCGGCGTCCAGCAGCACCTCGATCGGGGCGCCCTCGCCGACCTCGCCGGTGACGGACACAGCCGGCTCCCGCGCGCAGGCTTCGGCCACCTCGCGCTTCAGCGCCGCGCGGGCGACCTCGCGCAGGTGGTCCTCGCCGAGTTCCGTGGCGGCGTCGTAGAACGGGAGCAGCGGCGGTGGGTACTCGTAGGCGTGGACGAGTTCGACCGCCTCGTTGCGGCGCTTCGCCTCGTCGAGGGCCCAGGCCACGGCGTGACGGCTCTCCAGGGTGCCGTCCACGCCGACCACGATGCGGTTCGGTGCGCTGTCGGCGTACGACATGGCTGCCTCCTTCGTCCGGTGCGGGCGGATCGCGAGTCTCGCCTCGGCTCCAGTGCGCCACGTGGCCGAGGGCATGGAAAGGGCCGCCCGGCCTCGTCCGTGAGGCCGGGCGGCCCCGAGAGAGCCGAGAGAGCTCAGTGGGCGTGCCCCACACCGTGGTGGTGGCGACGCGGGTGGCGGCCCGCGCGGGCCGGCCGCGCGGGCGCCGGGCGCGGCGGCCGGGCGGCCAGGCGCTCCGTCCACCGCTCCAGCAGCAGCGTGAGGCCGATGGCCGTCGCGGCGCCGAGCACGGTGAGCGTGACCAGGACCACCCAGAACTCCGGATCGAGCACGGCCATCACAATCCCCACCCCTCGCTTCACGTCCGGTTCGGACCGACGCACCGAGCATCGCCGCGGCGGACCGCTCCGGGCACGGGGCCGAACGGTCCCGGCTCCCGCGCCGAGCGTCCCGGGCCGGGGCCGGGGACGCGGAGGTGCCTTCTCGGCCCAGCGGTGGGGACCGTTCGGCCCATCGCGCCCGGCCCGGCGCGGGCGGACCGTGGTGCCGAGGGCCAAGAGCCCCGGCCGACGTGCGTCCCGAGACCGGACGCGGCCCGCAGCGAAGGAGCACCGCGATGCAGCACCGCACCGTCGGCGACGTGATGACCCACCAGGTCGCCACCGTCCGCCGCGACACCTCGTTCAAGGCCGTCGCCGAACTGCTGGCCGAACGCGACGTCAGCGCCGTGCCGGTCGTCGACGACGCCGACCGGGTCCTCGGCGTCGTGTCCGAGGGCGACCTGCTCCGGAAGGAGTCCGGGCAGCCGGACCCCGACGGGCACACGCCGGCGCTGTGGATGAGCCCGGGCAACCGCAAGCGCTCCCACGCCGAGAACGCCGCGGGCCTGATGTCCCGCACCGTGTTCACCGCCCGCCCGGAGTGGTCGGTGGTGGAGGCCGCCCGCATGATGGACCGTCACCACGTCAAGCGCCTTCCGGTCGTCGACGAGACGGACCGCCTGGTCGGCATCGTCAGCCGCAGCGACCTGCTGCGGGTGTTCCTGCGCAACGACCGGGCCATCCGCGGCGAGATCATCGCCGAGGTGCTCCAGCGGGTCATGATGATCGAGCCCGCCACCGTCTCCGTCGAGGTGAAGGACGGCGTGGTGACGATGCGCGGCCAACTGGAGCGCAAGAGCATGATCCCGATCGTGGAGCGGCTGTGCCGGTCCGTCGACGGCGTCGTCGCGCTGCACGCGCAGCTGAGCTTCGCCTTCGACGACACCCACCAGGACCTCGAACCGCCGATCGTGCGCGGTGTCATGCAGCCGCAGCGGTTCCACGGCTGAGACCGCCGACCGGCAGAAGGAGGTGGACACCATGGCGTCGCAGAGCCGGACCGCGAACGACGCGGGAGCGCGCGAGCTCGCGCAGGAGGACCTCCAGGCCCTGTTCGACGCGCTCACCGCGCGCGGCTGGACGGTGGTCGGCCCGACCGAGCGCGACGGCGCCGTGGTGCTCGCCGAACTGGCCCGCGCCGCCGACCTCCCCTACGGCGTGGGCGTCGCGCTCGCACCCGGCGGCTACGGGCTACCGGCTGCGGCACCGCGAGGACCCGGCGCCGTTCGCCCCCTGCGACTTGGCCGTCCACGAGATCGCCGACCGAGACGGCATGCGGCTGCTGATCTCCGCCCACAGCCCCGCGCGGCGCGGAGGAGACGGTGGCCTGGACGGCCGGGCTGGACTTCCCCGACCTGCCCGTCCAGCACGCGCTGCTGGCCCTGCGGCCGGCCGGGTCCTACCCGCTCGATTCCGGAACGCCCACGCTCCACAGCGGCTACGCCGCCGCCTCGGCGCCCCTGGCGGTGTTCCCGGTCGCGGAGTTCGAGCAGCACGTCGTGAAGGCGCAGGTGCCCCACTCGACCGCGCCGAAGGCGACCGCCGACGGCCGCCACCTGACCGGCCCGCTCGCCCACTGGCGCATCGCCGCCGATCTGCTGCCGCCCGAACTACGGCGCCTTGGCGCCCTCGCCGGGTTGGAGCCCGCGTGTGACAACCCGTTCCGCAGCATCGTGGTGCGTGCGGTCGAGGTGCTGTGGGCGGTGTGGAAGGCCCAGCGCCTGCTGGACGCCTACGAGCCGCCACCCGGCCTGTCCGTCCCCGTCCTGCCGCGCGCGGGCGTCGGCCACGCCGCGACGGAGGCGCCACGGCGGCTGCTCTACCACCGCTACGAGATCGCCGCCGACGGCACGGTCGTCTCCGCGAACATCGTTCCGCCGACCGCGCAGAACCAGGCCGCGATCGAGGCGGACCTGCGCGAGTTCGTCCAGCAGCGGCTCCATCTGGACGACGGCGCGGCACGCGCCGCGCTGCGCCTGCTGTGCGACGAAGGCACGCCCGCAGACCGCTTCGGCCACACCGACGGCGAGGCGACCCGCCTGTTCGGACTGTGGCAGGGCCGCGACCTGGTGGTCGTCATCGACGCGGTCCACGCCCACCCGGGCGAGCCGGGCCGCATCCACCGCCTGGATTTGGCGCGGGCCGCGCTGCTGCGCGGCGGGGCGAGCACCCACGGGCTGGGGCTCGGCGCACGGGCTGCGCCGCGCCGGAGCTCCCCGAAGGCGCCTCCGGCCGCACGACGGCCACCGCAGAGAGGTCCCTGCCATGACCGCCGCCTCCCCTGCCCTGCCGACCCGTTCGCGCCGAGCTGCCCTGCGCCGCTGCGCGACGACGAGGGCGTCCTGCTCGGCCACGGCGCGGGCGGACGCCTGCCCGCGGAGCTGCTGGAAGGCCTGCTGCTGCCCGAAACCAAGGTCGTCGGGCGCGGCTTCCGCTCGGTGAACTGCTGCCGCGCATCTGCTGGACCCGGGGCCCCGACGGGTCTGCTGAGTCTCTGAGGGGTCTCTCAAGGGTCTCTGAAGACCCTCGGATTCATTGACATGCCCATGTATTACTCGCCAGTGTCAATATGACACCACCTCACGGGGAGGCAAGCGCCGCACCCGTGCGAGGACATGTCCGACGAGCTCCGACGTGCCCGCTTTTCCGGCGCCCCTCCCTCACCCCGGAAAGGACGTACCCCCATGTCGACGTCCGCAGCAGCGACAAGACGACGATTCACCGGCCGAGGAGCCTCTGGCTCCGGCGCCTTACGCACCCTCCACCGGGCGGCCGCGGTCCGCATCGCCTTCGGGCTCGTCTGGGCCGTCGACGCCTCCTTCAAGTGGCTGCCCGGCTTCATCCACGGCCAGACGCTCAGCGACGAACTCGGCCAGGGCAGCACCATCCACACCCCGGTCGTCCACCAGTGGATCCAGGCCTGGCACACCGTCGCCACCTCCGCGCCCGGCGCGTTCGCCGTCGGCACCGCGGTCATCGAGACCTGCATCGCCCTCGCCATGGTCACGGGCCTGTTCAGCAACCTCGTCTTCCTCGGCAGCGCCGTCTACGCCCTGGGCGTCTGGTCGAGCGCCGAGGCCTTCGGCCTGCCCTGGAGCGCACCGGGCATCACCGACCTCGGTCCGGCCGTGGCGTACATCTTCGCCGCGCTGGCCCTGTTCCACGCCTCGGCCGGTGCGACCTGGAGCCTGGACGCCCTGCTGCGGCGCAAGGCCGGGCCCTGGCTCGGCCGTCTCATGGGCAAGGTGCCCGACCACCTCTCCGCGCAGCTTGCTCCCGACAGCTGACCGTACGTCCGCGGGCCCGGCACCTCGGTGTCGGGCCCGCGGGCGTACGGCGTCGCGTCAGGACCTGAACAGCGCGACCTTCAGGGCGGCGTTGCTGTCCGCCTCGCCGAAGACGTCGTATGCCTCCTGCATCTCGTCGAGTCCGAAGCGGTGCGTCACCAGGCCCTCGGTGTGCAGCCGGCCCGCGGCGAGCATCTCCAGGAGCATCGGGGTGGTGCGGGTGTCGACCAGACCCGTGGTGATGGTGACGTTGCGGATCCAGAGATCCTCCAGGTGCAGCACCGCCGGGCGACCGTGCACGCCGACGTTGGCCACGTGCCCGCCGGGGCGGACGGCGGCGGCGCACAGCTCGAAGGTCTCCGGGAGGCCGACCGCCTCGATCGCGACGTCGACGCCGAGGCCGTCGCCGGCGAGCCGCCGCAGCGCGTCCGGGGTCGCCTCGGCGGCGCTCAGCACGATGTCCGCGCCGACCCGCTTGGCCGCCTCGCGGCGGCTCGCGGCCGGGTCGACCACGACGATCCGGCCGGGGCTGTAGAGCTGGGCGGTCATGACAGCCGCCAGCCCGATCGGGCCCGCGCCGACCACGAGGAGGGTGTCCCCCGGTGCGACCTGTCCGTTGCGCACGCCGACCTCGAAGGAGGTGGGCAGGATGTCGGCGAGCAGCAGGGCGCTCTCGTCGGTGACCTCGTCGGGGAGCTTGTGCAGGGAGTTGTCCGCGAACGGGGTGCGCACGTACTCGGCCTGGGTGCCGTCGACCAGGTGGCCGAGGATCCAGCCGCCCCCACCCGTGCACTGACCGTAGGCGCCGAGGCGGCAGTAGCGGCAGCGCCCGCAGGACGAGATGCAGGAAACGAGGACCCGGTCCCCGACGGCGATACTCCGCACGCCGTCGCCGACGGCGACGACGGTGCCCACGGCCTCGTGGCCGAGGGTCCGGCCGAACGCCACCTCCGGGACGTCACCCTTGAGGATGTGCAGGTCGGTGCCGCAGATCGTCACGGCGTCGACGCGGACGACAGCGTCCTCCGGCTCGTGGATCACCGCGTGCGGGACATCTCCCCAGACGCGGCGGCCGGGGCCGTGGTAGGTCAGTGCCTTCATTGTTCTTCACCTCTCGGTGTCGGAGCGGCAGGGGACGGGTCGGGCTTTCAGCGCAGCCAGGCGTGGTCGCGGACGACCGGAAGCCGCGCCCACAGCCGGCCGAGGCCCAGCCGCGAACCGGTGGCGACCGCCGCCACCGCGATCAGGGCGGCGGCGTAGACGACGTGGTAGTCGACGAACGGGTTGGACGACATGCTCGGGGCGCCGCCGGCCAGGTGCCGCGCCGGCGGGAACTCGGCCAGCCACATCAGGCCGAGCAACGCGGTCCCGGCTACGGCCGACAGGCGCAGCGCGACACCGCTCATGACGGCCAGTCCGATGCCGAGCAGGGCCAGCATGAACAGCCAGTCGGCCCAGCCCTGGCCCGCCCAGCTGTGGAAGGTGGACTGCAGCGGACCGGCGGAGACGCTCGCCAGGAAGCCCTTGGCCGGCGAGCCGCCGTGGATCCAGGCCTTGGCGGAGGGGGTGGCGTAGCCGAGACCGAAAGTCTTGTCGAGGAACGCCCACAGGAAGACGAAGCCGACCAGCACACGCAGCGTCGCCAGCGCGTAGTCGACGGCGGACAGGGTGGCGGCCTCCTCGGCCTCGGCCGTGCGCGGACGCCGCGCGAAGGCGGGCAGGTGGAAACCGTGGGTCGCGTGGGAGTGCGTGGACATGGGGTCAGGTTCCTTCCGGTGGTGTGTGACGGCTGGTGCAGGACAGGTGCATCGACAGGTGCGGGTCGACTGATCAGGTGGGGTTCAGTACAGGGGCCCGAGGGGCAGCGGTGCGACGGGCCCGCGCGGGACGGACTCCAGCGCGAAGGCGACGTCGACCACGCCGTCGACGCCGCGCACGGTGCGGGCGACGAGGGGGATGCGGGACGAGTCGGCCAGGCTGCCGCCGATCGAGGCGATGCCCTCGGTCACCGCAACCGTGAGCCGCTCGGCCGGGCCCGCGCCCAGTTCGCGGGCGAGGGCGCCGCGGATGTCGGCGGCGAGGGCGGCGTCGTCACGCAGGAAGACCGTGAGCAGGTCGCTGCGGCTGACGATGCCCCGCAGCCGTCCTGCGGCGTCGACCACGGGCAGGTGCCTGACGCCGCGTCGGCCGAGCAGCCGGGCGGCGGCCGCGAGGGTCTCGTCCGGTCCGATGGTGACCGCCGGTGCGGACATCAGGTCCGCGGCGACCAGGGCGGCCACCTTGCCCGCCTCGTCCGGCCGCAGCAGTGCCTGCCGCAGGCCGAGCCGTCGGTCGTGCCCGGCCTCCTTGAGCAGCAGGTCCGCCCCGGAGACGACGCCGATCACCCGGTGCCGGCTGTCCAGCACCGGCACGGCGCCGACGGCGTTGTCCCGCATCAGCCGCACCAGCTCCTTGAACGGCGTCTCGCGCAGCGCGGTGACGACGGTGCGGGTCATCACGTCCCGCACCCGTCGCCCCGGCACGTTCTCGACCGCGGTCATCGCCGGGCCTCCCTCCGGTCGTGGTCCGTCGCGTTCCGGACTCCTCGGTCCGGACACCTCCAGCCTTCTCCGGCGGAGCGGCCGGGGCGTGAGCCGAACCGGCCCTGGCTCCGGGGCCGATCGGCCCTTCGCGACGGGCGGGTGCGAGGCGGAGAGTGCGAGGGAGGAGCACGAGGCGAGAGGAGGCACCATGAAGCGCTATGTGTACGACTTCGCGGACGGACGGGCGGAGGAGGCCGATCTGCTGGGCGGCAAGGGCGCCGGGCTGGCGGAGATGACCCGGCTCGGCCTGCCCGTCCCGCCGGGCTTCACGGTGACCACCGAGGCCTGCCGCTTCTTCCTCGCCGAGGGCCGCGAGCCCGAGGACCTGACCGCGGAGATCGACGCCCGGCTGGCCACACTGGAGGCGGCGATCGGCCGGCGCTTCGGCGACCCGGACGAGCCGCTGCTGCTCTCGGTGCGCTCCGGGGCCCGCTTCTCCATGCCGGGGATGATGGACACCATCCTCGACCTGGGGCTGACCGACGAGACGGTGACCGGCTTCGCCAAGCTGCTGGGCCAGGAGCGCGCCGCCTGGGACTGCTACCGCCGCCTGGTGCAGATGTTCGGCGCGACGGTGCTGGGCGTGCCCGACCGGCTCTTCGACGACGCGATGACCGCCCAGCGGGAGCGGCGCGGCGCGGCGAGCGACGTCGAGCTGACCACCGACGACCTGCGCGAGCTGACCGCGACCTTCCGGCGTGTCCTGCGCGAGCAGGCCGGCCGCGACTTCCCGCAGGACCCGCGCGAGCAGCTGCGCCTGGCGGTGCGCGCGGTCTTCGGCTCCTGGCAGGGCGAGCGGGCCCGCGTCTACCGGCGCCGCGAGGGAATCGCCGAGGACCTCGGCACGGCCGTCAACGTGCAGGCGATGGTCTTCGGCAACCTCGGCCCCGACTCCGGCACCGGCGTCGCCTTCACCCGTGACCCGGCCACCGGCCGTCCCGGCGTCTACGGCGACTACCTGGCGGAGGCCCAGGGCGAGGACGTGGTCGCGGGCATCCGCAACACCGTCCCGCTGGCGCGCCTCGCGGAGCTCTCGCCCGACTGCCACCGCGAGCTGCTCGCGCACCTGCGCACCCTGGAGGACCACTACCGGGACCTGTGCGACGTGGAGTTCACCATCGAGCGCGGGCGGCTGTGGATCCTGCAGACCCGGATCGGCAAGCGGACGGCCGAGGCGGCCTTCCGGATCGCCGCGCAGCTCGTCGTCGAGCGCACCATCGGCCTCGACGAGGCGCTGCTGCGGGTGAGCGGCGAGCAGTTGACCCGCCTGATGGTCCCCCGCTTCACCGGCGCGACCGACCGGGCTCCGCTCGCCACGGGCCTGGCCGCCTCGCCGGGCGCGGCCGTGGGCGTGGCGGTGTTCAGCTCCGCCGAGGCGGTGCGACGGGCGGCGGCGGGCGAGCGTGTGGTGCTGGTCCGGCCCGAGACCTCCCCCGACGACCTGCCCGGCATGCTGGCCGCGGAGGCGGTGCTGACCAGCCGGGGCGGGCGGACCAGCCACGCCGCCGTGGTGGCGCGCGGCCTGGGCAAGGTCTGCGTGTGCGGGGCGGAGTCGCTGCGGGTGGAGCCGGACCGCGGGCGCTTCACGACCGCGGACGGGACCGTGGTGTCCGCGGGCGACCTGCTCTCCGTGGACGGCACCCTCGGCACCGTCCACCTGGGCGAACTGCCGCTCTACGACTCGCCGGTGAGCGCCTTCCTGCTCGGCGGAGGCGGGCACCCCGAGTCGGCCGACCACGACACCGTCGACCTGCTGGGCGCGGTCGGGATGCTGCTCCAGCACGCGGACCGCTGCGCGCGGCTGCGGGTGAGGGCCAACGCCGACACCCCCGAGGACGCCGCGAAGGCCCGCACGCTCGGCGCGCGCGGCATCGGCCTGTGCCGGACCGAGCACATGTTCCTGGGCGAGCGCCGGCCCCTGGTCGAGGACATGGTGCTGGGCGAGTCCGACGCGGACCGCGACGCCGCGCTGGCCCGTCTGCTCCCGCTGCAGCGGGCCGACTTCGAGGCGATCCTGGCCACCATGGACGGCCTGCCCGTGACGGTCCGTCTGCTGGACCCGCCGCTGCACGAGTTCCTGCCGGACCGCACCGCGCTGGCCGTCTCCGTCGCCGCCGACCGCGCGGCCGGACGGCCCGTCTCCGCCGAACGCGAGCGGCTGCTGGCCGCCGTGGAGCGGATGCACGAGGAGAACCCGATGCTCGGCCTGCGCGGCGTGCGGCTCGGACTGCTCGTCCCGGGCCTGGTCGCGACGCAGGTACGGGCCCTGGCCGAGGCGGTCGCGGCGCGGCGGCTCGCGGGCGGCGACCCGCGGGCGGAGCTGATGGTCCCGCTGGTGGACACCGTCGAGGAGCTGCGGCAGGTCAAGGCGGAGGTGGACCGGGCACTGGGAGAGGTCGGCGCCGAGACTGGCGTCGCGGTGGAACTGCCGATCGGCACGATGATCGAGCTGCCGCGCGCGGCCCTGACCGCCGGGCGGATCGCGGCCGAGGCCGAGTTCTTCTCCTTCGGCACCAACGACCTGACGCAGACCACCTGGGGTCTGTCCCGCGACGACGCCGAGGCGGCGTTCCTCTCCGCCTACCTGGAGCGCGGCATCCTGCGGGTCTCCCCGTTCGAGTCGCTGGACGTGGAGGGGGTCGGGCGTCTGGTCGACCTCGCGGTCCGCGAGGGGCGCGCCGCCCGTCCGCACCTGACCACGGGCGTCTGCGGCGAGCACGGCGGTGACCCGGCCTCGATCGGGTTCTTCCACCGGGCCGGGCTCGACTACGTCTCCTGCTCGCCGCACCGTGTGCCGGTGGCCCGGCTGGAGGCGGGCCGGGCGGCGCTCAGCGCGGGCTGAGACCCACTGCGGTCAGGGGCTCGTCACCACCGGCACCCGCCAGACCAGGCGGGTGCCGCCGCTCGGCGGGGTCTCGGTCTCCAGCGTGCCGCCGTGCTTGGCGGCCCGCTCGGCGAGGTTGACCAGGCCGCTGCGGCGGCCGCCCTCGGGCAGGCCGACACCGTTGTCGCTGATGGTCAGCACGACCTCGGGAGCGGTGCCCCCGGTGACCTTGGCCGAGACCTCGACCGACTTCGCGGCGGCGTGCCGGGAGGCGTTGCTCAGCGCCTCCTCCACCACCGCGAGCACGTCCTCGGCGATCTCCGCCGACACGTCGGTGTCCAGCAGACCCTCCAAACGCAGCGACGGCGTGAACCCGAAGGTGGGGATGAAGCGGGAGACGATGTCGACGAGCCGTGCGCGCAGCCCGGCGGACTCCTGGGCGGAGGCGCGCGAACGGAGTCCGAAGATCGAGGTGCGGATGATCTTCACGGTCTCGTCGAGGTCCTCCACCGCGCGCCCGACCCGGTCGGCCGCCTGGGGGTGGGTGATGAAGCGCTGGGCGCTCTGGAGGGTCATGCCGGTGGCGAAGATCCGCTGGATGGCCAGGTCGTGCAGGTCGCGGGCGATCCGGTCGTGGTCCTCCAGCAGGGCCAGCTGCTCGGCGTCGCTGCGGCGGGCGGCCAGCTCCAGCGCGAGCGCGGCCTGGTCGGCGAAGGACTTGAGCGGCGTGACGTCGGCGGCCGAGAACGGGTACAGCCCGGCCCGGCGGGCGAGCATCAGCACGCCGCGCGGACCCTCCGGGCCGGAGCCCATCGGGACGGCCAGGGCCGCGCCCAACCCCTGCCAGCGCGGCGGGCCGGTCGTGATCCGCGGGTCCTTGGCGACGTCGTTGCTGGTCACCGGCGTCTGGCTGGTGAAGGCCGCGCCCATGAAGGAGCCCTCCAGCGGCAGCAGCAGCCCACGGTGCGCCTCGGCGTCGAGGCCTTCGGCGAGCTGGACGGTCAGCTCCGTGCCGGCGGCCGTCGGCAGCGCCAGCGCGATGACGCCGAGGTCGGCCTCCACCAGCTCCAGCGAGGCCTGGACCAGCTCCGCGAGCACGTCCTGCTCGGAAGCCCCGGACAGCAGCCGACTGGTGATCTCACCGCTGGCCGTCAGCCAGCGCTCCCGCAGCCGGGCCTCCCGGTACAGGCGCGCGTTGTCGATCGCCACCCCGGCGGCCACGGCCAGTGTCTGCAACACCGACTCGTCCTCGGCGTCGAACTGGCCGCCGCCGCGCTTCTCGGTCAGGTAGAGGTTGCCGAACACGTCGCCGCGCACCCGGATCGGCACGCCCAGGAAGCTGTGCATCGGCGGATGGTTGGCGGGGAACCCGACGGAGGCGACGTGCTCGCCGATGTCGCGCAGACGCAGCGGCTCCGGGCGCCGGATCAGCTCGCCGAGGATGCCGTGCCCGGTCGGGAACGGGCCGATCCGCTCGACCTGCTCGGGCGTCATGCCGGTGGTCAGGAACTTGGCCAGCATGCCGTCGTCGCCGATCACGCCGAGGGCCCCGTACCGGGCGTCGACCAGGCTCAGGGCGGACTCGACGATCTGCTGCAGTGCCTGGTCCAGGTCGAGCTCGCGGCCGACCGTGAGGACGGCCTCCAGCAGCGAGTGCACCCGGTCCCGCGTGCCGCGGGCGGCGTCCAGCCTGGTCTGCAGCTCCGCCAGGAGCTGGTCCAGGCGCAGGTCGGGGAGCCCCAGGGCTCCCTTGTCAGCTCCCCTGTCCCTGTCCGCCACCGACGACGGTTCCTCGGACACCGGCCCTCCACCCCACCAGATTGCCTGCTGTTTCCCCCGGTCAAGGCCACGTTACCGATCCCCCGCCAGGGATGCGACCAGCTCCGCCCGGCCCCTTCGTCCCGGCATGCCTCTGGCACACCATCCGAAGCTCCCGTTGGAACGGACACGGCTTCGGCCTCGGTTTCTTTCCTGGGGTCCTGGGCCTGGAGTTCGGCACGGGTCCGCAAAGCCTGCCGTGTACGCCGAACTGGCGTGGTTGGCAGCCTCCCCTCTAGCCCGAGCCGCTCCCTCGATGAAGCTCAGCCTGGCCAGAGCCCCTTCCTCAGAGCCCGCTCAGAGATCATCGCGAAACCTGCCCGTGTGCAGACAACTCGTGGGTCCTTGGCATACCCTCGCCCGCGTGGACCATACCCCTACTCCCTCAGCGGGCACGACGGGCCGTCACCACCCCCCTGCGCGCGCGGCGGTCCACCGAGACCCGGTGCTCGCGATTCCGCCTGCCCGCGATACCGCGCTCGGCTCCGGCTCCACCCTGGCCGTCTACCTGCCGCCCGGCACGCCGGAGCGGGTCCGCGATCTGCTGCACGAGCAGATCGCGGGCCTGCTCAGCCGGACCAGACGCGGCTTCGGCCCCCAGGTGGTCTGGCGTCCCGGCAACCCCCTGGACCTTCCCGAGTAGCCAGGTCGGCGCCGGTCGCCGCCGGCCCCTCGCCTGGGACGCCGAGCAGAAGGCGACTCGATGACGCCGGGGCGGGCAAGCACCACAAGGAGCCGAGGATCGTACCGCGCGGTAGCGTGGAGGCAACGGACCTGTTCCTCCTCGACGGTCCGCGGCAGCCCGCGAGGGCTGGAAGGAGGGATCCTCATGGGTGCGGCACCGGAGACCCTGCAGGAAGCCGAACTGACGCCGCAAGAGGCGCGGGACACAGGTCAGGAGTGGTTCCTCGACACGGAGACCGGCCAACTGAAGCCGGAGTGGAGCTCCGACGCCGAGACGGAGGACCTGCCGCGCCCGGTCCGGGTGGCGCGCTGGATCTTCGATTGACCGGCCTCGACCACGACCGCGTCTGGGCGCGGCACGATCCGCTCACGGGTGCCGTCCTGATCGTCGGCGCGGGGGCCGTCGGCGGCTTCCTCGCCGACGAGCTCGCCCGGATCGGGTTCAGCCCCCTGGTCCTGGTCGATCCCGAGCGGCTGGCGGTGGAGAACCTGGTGCGGCACCCGCTCGGAGCCCCCTGCCTGGACCAGCCGAAGGCGCCCGCTCTCGCGGCACGGATCAGCCGCGACTTCCCCCTTTGCCGGGCCGCCGGCCTTCAGGCCGACTTCACGCTGATTCCCCGCGACGAGCAGCGGGCCCTGGTCGCAGCCGCCGACGTGGTGGTGGCTGCCACCGACTCGGCCGACTGCCAGCGGCTGGTCAACCTCGTGGCGCTGGAGGTCGGCAGGCCGGCCGTGTTCCCAGGCGTGTGGGTGGACCCGCGGATCCGCGACGCGGAGGTCGGCGAGATCCTCTGGGTCGACCCCGACCGGCCCACCCCGTGCTACCAGTGCGCGGCGGCGTTCCGACGGGGGGCCGCCGACACCCAGGCGGCACGCGGCGCGCGCGTGGACATCCAGCTCGTGGCCCTGGCCACGGCGCAGGTCGTGACGGCGCTGGCGCACCCGGAGAGCGACCGCGCGGGCATCCTCGACCCGGAACGCACCGCGATCTACCTGCACGGACTCACTCCCACCTCGCCCGGCGTCCAGGCCACCTTCCCGCTCCCCGGCCTCAGCAGCCGCCCGGTCCGCGTCCCCTACCCGTCCAGGCCCTGCATCGCCTGCCGGCGCAGCCACGTCCTCGACCTGGACCGGGCGGACGATCTTCCGGCGGTGTCCCCCGGCAAGCTGGCCGCCGGCATCGCGCTCGTGACCCTGACGCTGGCCGTCGTGATACTGCTGACGGCGGCCTTCGTCCACGCCTGAACCGGCCGGTCACGAACGTGCTGCCCCTGGCCTCTGGACAGCCCTCCGGAAGCACGGGATCCTCTTGGGAGCGCTCCCGCGCCCGCTCCCCCGACGAGCGCGGGAGCCGCTGCACGCCCACACCGGACCGCGCGGCGCAGGGGAACGCGCGGCCCGGTGCGGCGACCAGGGCTGGGCCAGTCTGTACCGCGACCGCCGTCGGTGAACAGGCCTCACGTCCCGATGAGCGGGCCGAGATAGGTACCACCGGAGACGTCGACGGTCTGGCCGGTCACCCATCGGCCCCTCGGACCCGCCAGGAAGCCCACCACGTCCGCGATGTCCTCCGGCTCGCCGATCCGCCCGAGCGCCGTGATCGATTCCAGTCCGGCCATGGCCTCGGGCGCGCCCGTCCACCCGGCGGTCATGTCGGTCAGCACCACCCCGGGCTCGACGGTGTTCACGGTGATCCCGCGCCGCCCCAACTGGTTGGCCAGCGACGGGCCGAGTGCGGCCAGCGCCGCCTTGCTGACGGTGTAGCCGATCTGCAGGGGGTTGGCGATCCGGGTCGCTGCCGAGCCCACGTTGACGATCCGTCCGCCGTCCCGCAGCAAGGACAATGCCCGCTGCACCACGAAGAGCGGTGCGCTGACGTTGACCGCAAGAATCCGCTCGAACTCCGTCTCGGTGAGCTGCCCGATCGTGCCGACGGAGTGGATACCCGCGTTGTTGACCAGGATGTCCAGGCCGTCGGCACCGTGGTCCGCCAGCCCGGCGGAGAGTTCTTCGAACAACTGGTCCAAGGCCCCGCTCTCACCGAACCTGGCCTGCACCGCGAACGCCCGCCCGCCGGCCTTCCCGACCAGCGCCACCGTCTCCGCGGCGGCGGCCTCGTCACTGCCGTAGTGGACCGCCACCAGAGCCCCCTCGGCGGCCAGCCGCACGGCGACCGCGCGCCCGATCCCCCGCGAGCCACCCGTCACCAGCGCGGTCCTGCCGTCCAGTTCCCCCATGCCCGCCCCTTCCCTCCGTCTCGAGGATGTCCGAGATCGCCCTCTTGGCCGCACTGTACGTGACCATCGAGGACACGACAGAAGGAACACGAACGACGGCTCGCCCGTAGCCGTCGGACGCGCGCCACCGCGTCCGGGCGCGCTCGGCGGACTGAGGTCAGCGGGGCCGCGACGCGGTCAATCACTCCGTCGGCAGCCGACAGCGAGGTCGGCGAGCGCCACCACACCGAACGGTGTGGTTTCGGTAGCGGGAGATCCGACGCCCGCGGGGCAGCGCGAGCTTGCGGCTGAACGGGTCACCGGGCGGCAGCGGATCTCGTGCACCCTCGACCGAATTGTCCAGTCGGCAGCGGGCCGCGGGGCGGGTCTCCGGCCGCGACGAGACAGGCCGCGTCACTCCCACGACCGTGAGGCGGCCTCCGCAGACCAGGGCCGTCCGGCCGCCCCGCAGGGACCTGTGGCCCTCGGCCGCCCGTACCGCCGCGAGCCAGGGTGAGGTTGTGCCGGTCGACAGAGTCCGGCCGACCGAGCTGGGAGGAACCCCGCCATGACCGCACGTCCGGTCCTCGCCGCGATCGACGGCTCCCCGACGAGTCTCGCCGCCGCCCGCTGGGCTGCCGCCGAGGCCCAGTGCCGCGGCGCGGCCCTGCGGCTGGTGCACGTCTGGCCCCGGACCGTCGGCATCTACCTGGAGCAGCTGCGGGACGAGGGCGACGCCCTGCTCTCCCGTGCCCAGGAGGAGATCAGCGGACGGTATCCGGAGCTGGAGGTCGACACCGTCCTGCTGGGGGCCTCGCCCGTCGACGGATTGCTCGAAGCGGCGCGGGAGGGGCAGCTGCTGGTGCTGGGAACCCGTGGCCTGGGCGGTTTCACCGGCCTCCTGGTGGGTTCGGTCTCGCTCGCGGTCGCGGGCCGGTCCCCGATCCCCGTCGTGGTCGTGCGTCCCGACGTGGACGGCGACAGCGCCGAGGGCACCAGCCGTGCGGGCGACGTCGTGGTCGGTGTCGGCCCCGGTGAGGCCGCCGACGAGCTGCTGGAGTTCGCGTTCACGCGGGCCCAGGACCGAGGCGCGCGCCTGGTGGCCGTGCACGGCTGGAACCTGCCCGCCCTGTGGGCCACGCCCGGAACGATCGTCCCGCCGATCGACTCCGAGACGCTGGAGAACGCCGCCCGCGCGCACCTCGTGCAGACGCTGCGCCCGTGGCAGGACAAGTACCCGCAGGTGTCCGTCGTGGTCCGCCTCGACGGCGCCGGGCCCGCCAAGGCCGTGGTCGACGCCTCCGAGCGGGCCGAGATGCTGGTGATCGGGCGCCGCGCACGCAAGCACGCGCCCGGAGGGCACCTCGGCTTCACGGCCCACGCGGCCCTGCACCACGCACACGCCCCGGTCGTCGTCGTGCCCCACCCGTGAGCCGCCCCGGAGCCTTCCTGCCGGCAACCCGTCAGCACTCTGAGAGGACCGCACCGATGACCCGACTTCCGTCCCCGCCCGCCGTCGAGGTCGAGGTGGAGACCCGAGGCGCTGTCTCCCTCGCCGCACCCGACTACGCGCGGGCCAAACTGCTGGTTCTGGATCACTTTTGGTGCTGATGCCACGGAGGGTCACCGGGCCCGCGATCATGAACGGTCGTGACCCACGATCTGCTCCAGGACCTCTGGCTCCACCAGACCACCGACGTCGCGGTCAGCGCCGTCACCATCCACGCCGACCACATCACCGTCCACGCCGCCACCACCCGGGTCATGTCGCGTGGAGGACGCGTTTGCGCAGCAGGTCGAAGTTGGCGCGGCCGAACATCTGACGCTTGAGCATCTTGATCTTGTTGTTGTGGCCCTCGACCGCTCCTGAGCTGTAGCGCAGGGTGAGCCCGGCGACGACGGCGTCGAGGTCCTGCAGCAGGCCGGCGGCGAAGCTCTGCAGCGCGGGGACCTGGTCTTGTTGGACTCGGGCGATCCAGTCTTTGAGTTGGTGGCCTCGGCGGTCGTTCATCAGCTCGGCGAAGTCTCTGACGTGCTCGGCGGTGCGGGCGAGCGCCGGGACGCGCGCGAGAATCTCCTTGAGCTGCTGCGCGCCGTCGGCGTCGAGCCGGTCGGGGTGGCGGGTGATCCACCCGGTCACGTCCCTCACGGAGGGCTTGCGGCGGGGCAGGTCCTGGTGAGGGAACGCCTCCCGCAGCTGCCGCACGTAGACGCGGACGATCTGCTCCTGGCCCGGGAATCCGCGTTGCCGGATCTCCTCGAACAGGCGGCGGGCGACGGTGAAGCCCTCGGCATACCGCTGGTTGAGGTAGGGCTTGTAGGGGTCGAGGATGCTGGCGCGTCCGGTCCAGCGGCCGACCAGCAGTTGGTCGGGGTCCGCGGCGTTGGCCAGGCGGCGGACGGTGCCGCGGGCCAGGCCCAGTCGTCGTCCGATGGCGCGCAGGCTGACGTCCTCGCTGATCAGAGCATGGACGGCCGCGTGCTGTTCGCGGACGCGGTCCGAAAGGCGTCCGGTCCGGCGGGGCTCGGCCGCGGTGACCGGCAAGGTCGCGGGCTCGGTGGGCCCGGCGGGTAGCGGTGGTTCGGGCAGCAGGGCTCGATGCTGGAGCACGGTCTTCCCGACGGCGTCGGCGAGGTTCTGCCACAGGTGGAAGCGGTCGGCGACATGGATAGCGTCCGGGGCGCCGAGCCGCCCGGCCTCGGCATACAGAGCAGAGCGGTCGCGACAGATGACCTTCACTCCTGGGTGGGCGGCCAGCCATGAGCGGACAGTCTCGACGGTGCGGTCGGGCAGCAGGTCGACCGGTCGGCGGGTCTCGATGTCGACCAGGATGGTCGCGTAGACATGGCCTTTGCGCAGGGCGAACTCATCGATCCCGAGCACTCGCGGCACCGGCGGGGCTTCTTCAGGCAGAGCACGGATCAGGCGAAGGAGCGTGGAGCGGCTGACCGGGACGGCGAACGCCTCGGCAAGGCGCGAGCCGGCCCGGCCGGCGAGCATCAGCCCGAGTCGCTGCAGCGCGGCCTGGAGTTGTTGGCTTCGTCGCCCGTGTCGGAAGGTGATGCCCTCGACCTGTTCGACGAACGTTGCCCGCTCGCAGGCTTGTTGGCGGCAGCGGAACCGGCGGACACGTAACTCGACGATGACCCGGCGCTGGCCTGCGGCGCTGTCGTCGAGCCTGCGAAAGTAGCTGCTGTGGACGCGACCCGAGGAGGTCCCGCACGTCGGGCAGTGCGCGCCCGCCCGGGTGGTGGCGGCGTGGACGGTGATGTGGTCGGCGTGGATGGTGACGGCGCTGACCGCGACGTCGGTGGTCTGGTGGAGCCAGAGGTCCTGGAGCAGATCGTGGGTCACGACCGTTCATGATCGCGGGCCCGGTGACCCTCCGTGGCATCAGCACCAAAAGTGATCCAGAACCAAACTGCTCGCGCTGCTGCGGCGGGTGGACGAGCCCGTCCTGGCCGTGCGGGTGAAGCTGACCCAGGAGGCGCACCACACGATCGCCAGGCCCTCGCTCGCCCAGGCGACGGTCCAGCTGCTCGGCGGCCCGGTGCGGGCCCACGTCGCCGCCGCGACCATGCGGGAGGCCATCGACCTGCTCCAGCACCGGCTCCGCACCCGGATCGAGCAGGCCCGGCACCACCGGCACCCCGACCGGCGCTCCTCCGTCCCACCGGAGAACCCGTGGACCGGGGACGGCCCTGAGCACCGGCCGGACCGGCTCCCCCGCGACCCGGAGGAGCGCCGCGTCATCCGGCACAAGAGCTACAGCCTCGCCCGACGGATCCCCTGGGCACTACGGCCTGATCACGCCTGTCCGGTGACCAGCGTGGCCACGCGCTGGTCCAACTCCAGTGCCGTGCTTCTGCTTCGAGCGCCGGCCAGGTGAGGAGCGCGGTGCCCCGGGCGAGACCGGCGCCGAAGGAGGTGATCAGCTCAGTCACCAACGACCGGTGCCGGCAGACGTGCGAGGCGCCCCCGAACGGACGCTGCCCCTGACCGCGCGGCGGGCGGGGTGCGGCCCGGTGCCCCACGATGAGGAGGACAGTTGCCCGAGCGAACGTCCGAAGCGCCGCCGGGCACGGCACCGCGCGGGCCTTGCCGAGCGTGGGCGGCGCGTGAAGGAGCGCCATGTCCACTCCGCCGTCCTCCGCTGTGGTCGCCGGTGTCGACTACCCGGCCCAGCACACCCGCGCGGTCGCCTGGGCCGCGCAGGAGGCCGTCCTGCGCGACGCTCCCCTGCTCCTGGTCACCGGTTGGATCGGCGCCGCACACGGCGACGCGCATCTGCTGAGCGACGGCTTCCTCCAGGACGGCGTGCGGCGCGGCCTCGACACCCTCGCCGAGGAACTGGAGCGCTGGAACCCCGGGCTGAAACTGGCCACCGCGGCCGCCGACGCGGACGCGCACGAAGCGCTGCAACGGCACAGCACCGGCGCGCGGCTGCTGGTCGTCGGGGCGCGTGGGACGGGCGGTTTCCCGGGTCTGCTGGTCGGTTCGACCGCGTTGCGCATCGCTGCCACGGCGGACTGTCCCGTCGTAATCGTGCCCGGCAGCGGATCGGAACAGCCTGAGCGAGGTGATGGACAAGTGGTCGCGGGCGTCGACGGACCCGACCGTGCGGACGCCTGCCTGGCCTTTTCCTTCGAGGCCGCCCAGCGCGAGCATGCCCGGCTGCGCGTCGTGCACGCCTGGCACCACACCCTCACCGGCGGCGGTTCCGACCACGTCGGCCCACTGGCGGACGAGGCCCGCGTTCCTGCCGAGCAGGACCGCGTCCTCAACCGGCTGCTCGACCAGTGGATCGAGCGCTACCCGCAGGTGCGACTGCGTCCCGAGACGGTCCACTCCACCCCGGCCAAGTACCTGGTCGCTCTCTCCCAACAGGCCCGGCTGGTCGTCGTCGGCCGACACGGCAGCCCCACCGGACCGCTCGGCCGCCTGGGGTCGGTCGGCCAGACCGTCGTCCAGTACTCCCGCTGCCCGGTGGCCGTCGTGCCCACGCCGTGATCCCCCAGGAGGAGAGGACCGCGGCGGCCCGCGGATGCGGCCCCAGCCGACGCGCGACGCCTCGGCCGAGCATCGTGTCCCCCGCGAGCGCCAATCTGAACGTCCTGATCAGGCTCCGTTCCTCCCGGTCCGGGCTGCTCGGTCCCCCGACTGCTGCTCCGTCGGGCGCCGGCTCCCTCGGGCGGGGTCAGACGTCGAGAGCGAACCGGCACCGCCAACCCTCGGGGTCCTTGGCGAAGCAGAGGCCGTACAGGGAGATCGCTTTGGGTACCGCACCCACGAGCGTCGCCGTCCCGGCGGCCATCCGGAGGCGCACCGCCGCACGGCAGCCGTCCGCAGTCACGCGCACCTGGTCCACCGCCGCGTCGAGCGGCAGTTCGCCGTGGGTGTCCAGCCGATAGACGACCTCGTCGAGGACGTCCACGAGCAGGTCCGCCGGGCTCGCGGCGGCGAACACGCAAGCGCGTTCGGCGACCGGCCGGGTCGAGGCAGGCCATGTCCGCGATCGCCTCGACCATGCCGCAGACCGCCTCGGCGAGGCAACCGTGATGGTGGGAGACCACGCCTCGATCCGCAGGTCCGCCGGGGACGGAACCGTTTCGTGCCCACTGGCCGGACGGGCCACCCGAACGGCCGACTCACCGGCGTCCACACGACCACCTCTCCGCCGCCCCCGCCGGGGCGGCCGAACGCGGCAGAGTCGAGCGCCTCAGGTCAGCTCCGCGCCCACGCTGCGGGTACGTTCCACGCCAGCCCGGATGGCGGTGGACGGCCCCTCCGACCCCGCGCCTCCGGCGCCGCGCCGCCCACACGCGCTGCCCGGTCACAGCACGACGCGGGCCTCGACCCACTGGCCCGGCGGCACGGTCTTCAACCTGCCGACGGTCTCGGTGAGCGGCACCAGCCGGATCCGGGTGTGGCGCAGCGCGGTGAGGTGGCCGAAGGCACCCTGGTGGACGGCCTCGACGGCGTGCCAGCCGAATCGGGTGGCCAGGACCCGGTCAAGTGCGGTGGGGGTGCCGCCCCGCTGCACGTGTCCCAGCACCACCGGCAACGCCTCCTTGCCCAGCCAGTTCTCGATCTCGGCGGCGAGCCGGTGGCCGATGCCCCCGAACTGCTGGTGCCCGTAGACGTCCCGGCCGCCGTGCTGGAACTCCATGGTGCCGGGAGCCGGGGTCGCCCCTTCGGCGACCGCGAGCACCGTGAAGTTCTTCCCCCGGGTGAAGCGTTCGTCGATCAGACGGCACACTTCCTCGATGTCGAAGGGCCGTTCCGGGATCAGGATGCCGTGGGCGCCGCCCGCCATGCCCGCGTGCAGGGCGATCCAGCCGGTATGGCGGCCCATCAACTCAGCGACCATCACCCGCTGGTGGGACTCCGCTGCGGTCTTCAGCCGGTCGATGGCCTCGGTGCCGACGAGTACCGCGGTGTCGTGGCCGAAGGTTGCGTCGGTGGCCTCCACGTCGTTGTCGATGGTCTTGGGTACACCCACGACGGGCAGTCCGGCCCCACTGAACAGCTCCGCGGCGGTCAGGGTGCCGTCGCCCCCGATCGCGATCAGGGCGTCGATGCCGAGGACCGCCGCGAGTTTCGCGCTCTGCTCGACTCCCTGGCGGATCCGCTCGCGCTCGACCCGGGCCGAGCCGAGGATGGTGCCACCCCGGGCGAGGACACCGTGCACGTCGTCCAGTTCGAGCGGTCGCGCCCGGCCCTCCAGCAGGCCGCGGTAGCCGTCCAGAATCCCGACCACGGTGTCCCCGTACGCGGTGACCGCCCGGTGGACGACCGAACGGATCACGGCGTTCAGTCCAGGGCAGTCACCGCCACTGGTGAGGACGCCGATGCGCACGGCTACCGCCCACGCGGCGCGACGGACCGGAACGCGACGCACCCGTGTGCGGTCATACGAGCTCCGGTTCCGGCTCAACCGCCGACCGAGGTGTTCAGGAAGCCAGGGCATGGCGAGTCTACCGACACGGTCCGCCGCTGCCCCGCTCCGCGTGCGGGGCGTTTCGCCTGCGGACGGGCCCTGATGCGGGTAGCGTCAGCCAGGTGGTGCACGTGCTCGACGCTCGCACCGGGCGGCCCGTCGAGGTTCCGCCCGCGGGCCGACGCGGCCTGCGGTTGCGCGTTCGCCTCGACTGCCCAGGGCGGCGGGCCGGGTGGCAGGAACTCCGGGTGCTGCTGGTGGCGGATGTCCTGCTGCGGACCGTGGAAGCCGCAGGGACACAGGTCTTCCCCACGATGGCCGTGCCCGAACTCCCGCCGGACCGGGCCGAGGCCCTGGACAGGGCCCTGCACGGCTACGGGATCCATGTCCCCGCCGCCGAGGACAGCCCGGCCACCGACGTGCACCTTCGGTCCGGCGGCCCCGCACCGGACTCCCGGTCAGGGGTGGACCTGCTGGTGGGCCGGGTGACCGTGGGCACCGGCGTGCCGGACGCGATGGCGTTCGAGCCCACGGAGGACCCGCTCGCGCGGCGGCTGGCCCTGCTACGCACCCCCTACCAGGAAGCGGCCCGGATCGACCTCGATGTCCTGCGCGACTCCGCCGCCGAGCTCGCGGGCTGGCGGGTCCTGGTCGCCGCGTGGTCGCGGGCCCCGTCCGCGCCCGTCCCGCCCGCCCTGCGCGAGCAGGTGCGTGCCGCGCTCGACACAGGACCGGCCACCCACGACCTGCCGGCCCTACTCCGGTTGACCGCCCTCGACCCGGATCTCGAGGACGGGGCCAGGTTCGAGGCGTTCCTGTGGCTCGACCGGATCCTCGCTCTCGAGCTCGCCCGCGACGTCGGACGCCACTGATCCGCCACCGGCCTGCCGCGCGATCCAGTCAGGAGGACGTTGGGGCGGCTGCGCGGATGCGGGCCAGGGACCCTGGGGGCGAAGCTGGAGGTGACAAGAGCCTAAGGCAGCGCCCACCTGTGACAGGAGCCCGCGATGAGCACTGAGCGGCCGAAATCCGTGCTGGTCGGAGTGGACCAGTGCACGGCCCCCGCCGGGAAGCGCTCCAGCTCGACCGGCGTGGTCAGCGCGCAGACCGCGCCCACCCCGATCGCCTCGCCGACCGCGATCCCCTCGACGAGCGACTCCCCCGAGCCGGTCAGCCGGAAGCGGTGCAGCATCGCCGCGCGCCGCCGGGACACCACTGTCTCGGGACGCGCCTGGACGATGAACACCTCACCGGTCCGGCCGTCCTTGGCCCACTCGATGTCCATGGGGCAGCCGTAGTGCCGCTCGATGGCCACGCCCCAGCGCGCGAGAAGGCACACCTCCGCGGCGTCCAGCACCCGGCCCACGCGCTCCTCGGCGCTGGTGTCCACCATGCGGGTGAGGCCCTGGTCGGCGTAGACGGCCTTGACGCGCTTGGCGCCGATCCCGGTGTGGATGACCGGGTCGAGTCCGGGGTTCGCGAGCGGCGGTTTGAAGACCACGTACTCGTCGGGGTCGACCTGCCCGCTGACCACCATCTCACCCAGCCCCCCAGGCCGCGCTGACCACGACGGCGTCCGGGAAGCCGCTCTCGGTGTCGAGGGTGAACATCACCCCGGCCCCGGCCAGGTCGGAGCGGACCATCAGCTGCACGCCGACCGAGAGCGCCACGGCGAGCTGGTCGAAGCCCATCCGCTCGCGGTAGTCGATGGCCCGGTCGGTGAACAGGGAGGCGTAGCAGCGTCGGCAGGCGTCCAGCAGGGCCTGGTGGCCGCGGACGTTGAGGTAGGTGTCCTGCTGTCCCGCGAAGCTCGCCTCCGGCAGGTCCTCGGCCGTGGCACTGCTGCGTACCGCGACGTCCGGGTCCTCGCGGCCGGCCTCGCGGCCGAGCCGGGTGTAGCCCTCGGTCAGCTCCCGCTCCAGGGCGGGCGGCAACGGTGTGCCGAGCATCGCGGCGCGGATCGTCGCGCCCACCTCGGCGAGCGGCACACCACCGTTCAGCAGGCCGATCTGGTCGGCGATCCGCTGTCGCAGACCAGAGGTGTCGAGGAACTCCCGGTAGGCGTCGGCGGTGGTCGCGAAGCCGTCCGGCACGCGGACACCGGCCGGGCCGAGGTTGACGATCAGCTCCCCGAGCGACGAGTTCTTTCCCCCGACACGGCCCATATCCTCACGGCCGAGGTCGGAGAACCGGATCACACGGCGGCTCGTGGACATGGGTTCCTCCGGTGGTGCGGTCGAGACCGCGACGGTTCTGCCCCGGCCTCGCGTCCGCGCTGACGTGCTACGGCACGGGTGGCGACCGTCGGGTCCAGTACACATCGGCCCTCCGAACGGCGCGAGCCGACCCGATCCACGAGGGGCCGCCGGACTCTCGGCCGCGTTCACGGTGGTGGGGCCCGTTCGGCCCTTCGATCCGGCCGACCCGGCCCTACGAAAACGGCTTGGGACGGTCGCAGGATGGGAGCTGCAACGAGGATTCGCCGTCTTCCGGGAAGGTTTTGCCCATGCTGTCCACTGCCATGGGTCTCGGCCCCGCCAGGGCGCCGGCGCGCGCACCGGGAGGGCCGTCATGACGCGGCAGGTGACGCCGCCGCCCCCCGGGGACAAGCCCACGCCGACGGCGCCCCCGCCACCGCCGAGTTGGCGCAACTGGCTGTGGCCGATCGCCATGCTGATGACGCTGGTGGTGTGGGTGGCTGTTCCCTCGCTGCACCCAGGCAGCCATCCGGCCAAGGTGACGCTCTCCTACTCGCAGTTCCTCACCGACGTGGACGCCCATCAGGTCAAGGACGTCACCTTGGCCACCAACGGGTCCGCCACCGGCACGCTCACCAACGGCCACACGTACGTCACGACCGTGCCGGTCCAGCTGGCGGGCCCGGCGCTGCTGGACCGGCTGGAGGCCGGGCACGTCACCATCGACGCCACGACCTCGTCGTCGAGCGCCTCGGTGGGCTCCCAGGTGCTGACCTGGGTGTTGCTGCTGGCGCCGTTCCTGCTGATCGTCTGGTTCTGGCGGCGGATCTCGCGCCGGGCGGGCGCGGCGATGCAGGGCGCGCTCGGTGTGGGCAAGTCGAAGATGAAGGTCTTCGACACCGAGCGGCCGGCCACGAGGTTCGCGGACGTCGCCGGCTACGAGGGCGCGAAGGCGGAGATCGCGGAGGTCGTCGACTTCCTGCGGCACCCGGAGCGCTACCGCCGCGCGGGCGCGACCGCGCCGCGGGGCGTGCTCATGGTCGGCCCGCCGGGCACCGGCAAGACGCTGCTGGCCCGCGCCGTCGCCGGGGAGGCGGAGGTGCCCTTCCTCATGGTGGCCGGCTCCAGCTTCGTGGAGATGTTCGTCGGGGTCGGCGCCGCGCGCGTGCGCGACCTGTTCGCCGAGGCACGCAAGCGCGCGCCCGCCATCGTCTTCGTCGACGAGATCGACGCCCTGGGTGGGCGACGCGGCGGCAGCGGGGCCCCCGTGTCCAACGACGAGCGGGAGCAGACCCTCAACCAACTGCTGTCCGAGATGGACGGCTTCGATCCGGCCGAGGGCATCGTGGTGCTCGCCGCCACCAACCGGCCCGAAGTGCTGGACCCGGCCCTGCTGCGGCCCGGCCGCTTCGACCGGCAGGTCGTGATCCCGCTCCCCACGCTCGCCGAGCGGGCCGCGATCCTCGCCGTCCACTGCCGGGGCAAGCGCCTCGCCCCCGGAGTCGACCTGGACGTCGTGGCCCGCGGCACGCCCGGCTTCTCCGGAGCGGACCTCGCCAACCTGACCAACGAGGCCGCCATCGCCGCGGTCCGAGCCGACCGGAACACCCTCACCGCCGACGACTTCGAGACCGCGCGCGACCGCATCCTGCTCGGCCGCCGCGAGGGCTCCAACGTGCTGCTGCCCTCGGAGAAACACGCCGTCGCCGTGCACGAGTCCGGACACGCCCTCGTCGCGGCGCTCCTGCCGCACACCGATCCCGTCGCCAAGGTCACCATCCTCCCGGCCGGCCAGGCCCTCGGCGCCACCGAGCAACTGCCGCTGGTGGAACGGCACCTGTACGGGGAGGACTACCTGACCGAGACGCTCGCGGTGCGGCTGGGCGGGCGGGCGGCCGAGCTGGTCGAGCTCGGCCAGGGCTCCACCGGCGCGGCCAACGACCTCGCCCAGGCCACCGAACTGGCCACCAAGATGGTGCGCGAGTTCGGGCTCTCCCCGGCGCTCGGCCCGGTCGGTTACCCCCAGGGCGGCTCGGTCTTCCTCGGAGGAGGCGCCCCGCTCTCCAGCCGCCCCTACGCCGAGGCCACCCAGGCGGTCGTCGACGCCGAGGTGGCGCGCCTGCTCGGCGAGGCCCAGCAGGCGGCGACGAAACTCATCAGCGAGCACCGCGCCCAGCTGGACAGCCTGGTCGCTTTGCTGCTGACGCAGGAGACCGTCGACGGCGCCGCGGTCTACGAACTGCTGGGAATCCCCGCACCCGGCGAGCCGGGACGCGGCACGCTGGTGGCCCCGCACCGGGGCGGGTTGCCTCATGCGTCAGATGGACGGCCCGCCCGGCAGCGAGCCGTGCAGCCGACGCGCATCGACGGTTCGCCGACCGCGCAGGCGCGGGACAAGCCCAGGTCGTTGTGACCACGAGGCCCGGTGACGGACGCCACGACGGTTCGGCTTCCCGTGCGCCCCGCACCGGCGGGCCCGGCCGCGCTCGGGTGGGCCGGTCACGGCGGGAGCAGGGCCCGTTCGGCCCTGTCCCGGGTGCTGCGGGCGGAGCAGGCTCACGGTAGGGCCGCAGATCAGCCCTGCGCCTCCCGGTGGTCCGCTGCGGCGACGCTTTCCCAGGGCCCCGACGTTCCATGGACGTGGGGTCCGCATTCCGAGGGAGCCGAAATGACCGCCTTGATCATCATCGTGGTGGTGCTCGCCGTGCTCATCCTGATCGGGCTGGCGATGTCGATCCGCGTCGTCCGGCAGTACGAGAAGGGGGTCGTGTTCCGGTTCGGCCGGATCACCGGGGCGCGCGCCCCGGGCCTGCGCCTGATCATCCCGTTCGTCGACGTCATGCACCACATCTCGCTGCGGATCGTCACCATGCCGATCCAGTCCCAGGGCATCATCACCCGTGACAACGTCAGCGTCGACGTCTCCGCGGTCGCCTATTTCCGCGTCGTGGACGCGGTCAAGTCGGTCATCGCGATCGAGAACGTGAGCTCCGCGATCAACCAGATCGCCCAGACCACGCTGCGCAAGGTCGTGGGGCAGCACACGCTGGACGAGACCTTGTCCGAGACCGACCGCATCAACCTGGACATCCGCCAGATCCTGGACGTCACCACGACCGAGTGGGGCGTGGAGGTCACCCTGGTCGAGCTCAAGGACATCCAACTGCCCGACACCATGAAGCGCGCGATGGCCAAGCAGGCCGAAGCCGAGCGGGAGAAGCGCGCCAAGATCATCAACGCGCAGGGAGAGGCCCTGGCCGCCTCCGCGCTGGGCGAGGCGTCCGACACCATGATGGAGCACCCGCTCGCCCTCCAACTGCGCAACCTGCAGAGCCTGGTCGAGATCGCCGTCGACAAGAACAGCACCGTCGTCTTCCCCGCGCCGCTGATGAGCACCATCGGCGAACTCGGCTCCTTCCTCTCCCGCGAGGCCGCCGCCGCCACCGCCACCACGTCCGCGTCCGCGTCCGCGAGGCCGACTTCGCCGGGCATCCCGACCCTGAGCAAGCCGCTGCACGTGCCGGAACCCGCGAGGACGACCGAGGCCGTCTAGAGCCAAGGGTGGCGACGCCCGGTCGAAGCCCCCTTTGACCGGGTGCCGCCGTCCCCCAGGTGGTGAATGATGCCCATGAACCGCGCGGCGCGGATCGCGATCCTCGTGGCGGAAGAGGCCGGCCGGCGGGGCGCCACGATCGCCGTGGTCGATGTGTGCACGGCGGCCGTGGCCGCGCTGCCGGTCGGCGGCGCAGGCCTGTCGGCCATGTCACCCACCGTGGCCAGCTATCCGCTGTGCAGCACCGACGACATCAGCGAGCAGCTGGAGGAACTCCAACTGACGCTCGGCGAGGGGCCGTGCATGGATGCGTTCACCCGGCAGACCTCGGTGTCCACGGCGGACCTGCGTGGCGGTCGGGCGCAGGTGCGGTGGCCGGTGTTCGCCTCCGCCGCGGCGGAGGCCGGCGCCGGTGCCGTTTACTCCTTCCCGCTCCAGCTCGGCGCGATCCGCCCCGGCGTGCTGGACCTGTATGCCCCGACGCCGCTGGACCTCAGCCCCGACGAGCTGGCGGAGGCGATGGGGTTCGCCGACAGCGCCACCCGGGTCCTGCTCGGCACCCTGACCGCACGACGCGAGGGCCTCACCATCGGCGACGGCGACGCGCCGGACGGCTACCGCGCGCAGATCGACCAGGCCAGCGGCATGCTCACCGCACAGCTCGGAGTCGGAATCGAACAGGCTTTCCTCCGACTGCGCGCCTACGCCTATGCGCACGGCGAGCGACTGTCCGACGTCGCCGCGGCGGTGGTGGACCGCCGGCTCAGGTTCCCGCCCGACGACGAGCCGGACCGGACGGCCTGACGGCCCCCGGCCTGAGCCCCGAAGCACCGCCCGCACGCGCCGAATCGGTCTACTCTCGAACCAGGGTGATCCTCATGGACGAACAACTGCTCGCCAGGACCTTCGTCGAGCTGGCCGACAACCTGGTCGCCGACTTCGACCTCATCGACTTCCTTCGCCTGTTGACCGACCGCTGCGTCGAGGTGCTGGGGGCCGGCGCGGCCGGCGTCCTGCTCGCGGACCGCAACGGCGAGTTGAGGGTGATGGCGGCCTCGGACGAGCAGGTGCGCCTGCTGGAACTCTTCCAGCTGCAGAACGACGAAGGTCCCTGCCTGGAGTGCTTCCGCGGCAACACCGTGGTGACCGTCCCCGACCTGACAGGCCAGGCACACCGCTGGCCGCGATTCGTCCGGCAGGCCCGTCTGCGCGGCTTCACCGGGGTGCAGGCACTGCCGATGCGGCTGCGCAACGAAGTGGTCGGCGCCCTGAACCTGTTCAGCGCGGGCCCCGGCGTCTTCGGGCAGGCCACAGCCCCCCTCGGGCAGGCACTGGCCGACGTGGCCACCATCAGCGTGCTACAGCAACGCTCGGCCGCACGGAGCACCCTGCTCAACGAACAGTTGCAGACGGCCCTCAACAGCCGGGTCCTGATCGAACAGGCCAAGGGCAAGCTCTCCGAACGCCTCGACATCGACATGGAGCAGGCCTTCACCGCCCTGCGCGGCTACGCCCGCGCGCACAACCGGCCGCTGTCCGAACTGGCACGGGCCTTCGTCGACGGCACGGAAACACTGGGCCCCCTGCCATCCTCCTGACCCCTCTCCGTGCCCTCGCAGGGGTCCCTGAGGACGCGCAGGGCGCGTTGCAGTTCCGCACTGACCGAGAGCTCCGGCAGCCTGAGAATCCGGGCGCCCTCGGCAGGGCTATGACCGTCCATGAGGAGCAGGGTCAACTCGACCCGATCGGTGGCGGAGGTTCCGTCCGGACAACGATGCCCGAACAGGTTGTGCGAGGGACAACGCCCCGGCGCCGCGTCGTCCGGGGCGGCCGAACGGGGAGCGGTGAGCGCCTCGGCCAGGGCTTCGCCCCAACTACGCGGCTGGTCGGTCATCATCACGAGGACACTGAGCATTGCGGCGAAGTGACGGTCGCACCAGGCGACCACCACCAACGGCTGCCGGGCAGGGACGTCCCAGCCGCGGGTCTCGACCGAGGATGGGGCGGGAACTGGCTGGGGAGCGAGAGCTGCGGACGTGCCGGTCGGGTCCACGACGACTCCGGGTGATGCACCGCGCGACGCGCGAAAAGGTGACGCCGGGGTCCAGGACGCTCTGACCACTCCAACCTACTGCGCTTCGCACCCCGAAGCGAGGAGAGCCGGGGGCGAAGCACCGACGCCGGACGCCGCCGTCCGCCGCTCCAGGGCGGCGGCACGTCGCATCCTGGTGCGGTGTCGGACAGCGCTACACCGCTCTGCGGTAGAACCACACGCCCAGCGGCGCGAAGACCGCGACGATGCCCGCGTCCCAGGCGAGCGCCTGCCATACCGCGCCGACGGCCGGTCCGCCCAGCACCAGGACGCGCACGGCCTGCGCGGTCTGCGAGACCGGCTGGTGGCCGGCGAAGGCCTGCAGCCAACCGGGCATGGTGTGCAGCGGGATGAAGGCGGAGGAGGCGAAGACCAGCGGCGCCAGCACCGGGAAGGCGGCGGCCTGCGCGGTCTCCGGATCGCCGACCGCCATGCCCACCACAGCGAAGATCCACGACATCGCGAAGCCGAACGCGAGGACCAGCAGCACGCCCCCGAGAAAGGCCAGGACCCCCGCGTGGATCCGGAACCCGAGGGCGAAGCCGACCGCGGTCATCAGCGCCACCACGAAGACATTGCGTGCCAGGTCGGCCGTCGTGCGGCCGACCAGGACGGCGGAACGCGCCATCGGCAGCGAGCGGAACCGCTCCATCAAGCCTGTCTGCATGTCGGTGGCCAACCCGATGGCCGTGTTCATCGAGCCGAACACGGCGGTCTGCACGAAGATCCCCGGCAGCAGGAAGTCGACGTAGGAGACGCCGGGCGGCAGCGAGGGCCCCACCACCCCGCCGAAGACGAAGCGGAACATGAGCACGAAGACGAGCGGCTGGATCGTCGAGAACACCAGCAGCCTCGGCACGCGGCGCAGCGCGATGAGGTTGCGCCAGGCCACCGCGAGACCGTCGCGGGCCGTGGCGGCGATCCGGCTGCCGGGCCGTGGGGCGGCGAGGGCGCGCGGGGCGGTGGTCGCGGTCATGGTGAGTCTCCCTCGGTGGGGGAGTCGGAGGCCCGACCGGTCTCCGCACGGTGGCCGGTCAGGGCCAGGAAGACGTCGTCGAGGCTGGACTCGCGTACCGCGACGGACCGCGGGGCGAGTGCGTTGGTGTCCAGCAGATGCAACACCTCGAGCAGCATCCCGGAGCCGTCACGGGACGCGAGCGTGAGCCGCGCGCCCTCGGACTCCGGTGCCGGGGAGATCCGTCCGCCGATGACGGAGAGTGCTCTCGCCGCCCGCTCCTGGTCTCCCATGCCCAGCTCGATCACCGTGTTGCCCAGCCGCGCCTTGAGCGCGGCCGGGGTGTCGTCGACGATGACGCGGCCCTTGTCCACGACCACGACCCGTTCGGCGAGACGGTCCGCCTCCTCCAGGTACTGCGTGGTGAGCAGGACGGTGGTCCCGTCGTCCACGAGTTCGCGGATGAGCTCCCACAGGGCGTTGCGGCTCTGCGGGTCCAGTCCCGTGGTCGGCTCGTCGAGGAAGAGCACCGGTGGCTCGGGGACCAGCGCGGCCGCGACGTCCAGCCTGCGCCTCATCCCGCCCGAGTAGGTGCGCACGGGGCGGTCGCCCGCCGCCGTGAGGTCGAAGCGATCCAGGAGCGCGGTCGCGCGGGGCCGGATCCTGGCATGGGGCAGCTGGGTGAGCCGGCCGATCAGCCGCAGGTTCTCACGCCCGGTCAGGTTCGGGTCCACGGCCGCGTACTGACCCGCCAGTCCGATCAGCCGCCGGACCGCGGCGGCCTCCCTCACCACATCGCGCCCCAGCACCTCGGCATGGCCGGCGCTCGGCCGCAGGATGGTCGTCAGGATCCGGATCGCCGTGCTCTTGCCCGCACCGTTGGGCCCGAGCAGGCCGAACACCGCCCCCGGGCGGACCTCGAAATCGACCCGGTCCAACGCGATCACGGACCCGAAGCGCTTGCTGAGGCCGGCGACGCTGATGGCGGCCTGTTCCATGGAATGCCCCTCACTCGAGGTGACGGTTTCTCCTCGGCCGACCACACCGCAGCCCCTCCATTGTCCGCCTCGATGCACGGCCGGCGCAGCAGGAGTCCGTCATGGCCGGCCGGAGGCGGGGGTGGTTCGCGCGGCAGTGCTGAAGTAGGCGGCGCGGCGACGCAGATGGCGGTGGGCGCCGTAGCGGTGCCGTGCGGGTGCGGAGGTGGCCGCGGCGCCGTAGAAAAGCCGTTTGCCGATCTCGACCAGGACGAGATAGGCCATGATCATGCCGATGAGCGCGGCGAAGAACCCACCGGGCAGTGGCTGGAAGCCGAGCGTGTGGGCCACTGGAGTGCTGGGGAGCAGCGCGCCCACCGCGACCACCCCCAGGGCGGCAAGGGTCAGCGGGAGGCTGGGGTGGCTGCGGAAGAACGGGATGCGCCGGGTGCGGATCGCGAAGATCACCAAGGTCTGGGTGGCCAGTGACTCCACGAACCAACCGGAGCGGAACTGCGCGGGACCGGAGTGGAACACCCAGAGCATGACGCCGAAGGTGACGAAGTCGAACACCGAGCTGAGCGGCCCGAAGGAGATCATGAAACGGCGGATGAACGCGATGTCCCAGTGCGAGGGCTTGCGCAACTGCTCCTCGTCCACGTTGTCCGTGGGGATGGCCAGCTGGCTGCTGTCGTAGAGCAGGTTGTTCAGCAGGATCTGCGAGGGCAGCATCGGCAGGAAGGAGAGGAAAAGGGAGGCGCCCGCCGCCGAGGCCATGTTCCCGAAGTTGCTGGAGGTGCCCATCAGCACGTACTTGATGGTGTTGGCGAAGATCCGCCGGCCCTCGGCCACGCCGTCGGCCAGCACGTCGAGGTCCTTCTCCAGGAGGATCACGTCCGCGGCGTCCTTGGCGACGTCGGTGGCCGACTCGACCGAGATGCCCACGTCGGCCGCGTGCAGGGCCAGCGCGTCGTTGACGCCGTCGCCCAGGAACGCGACACCGCCGCCGCTGAGCCGCTGGGCGTGCACGATGCGGGCCTTGGCTTCGGGGCTGACCCGGGCGAAGATCGTGGTCCCGGTGATCGCCTCGCCGAGCTGCGTGTCGTCCAGCGCGTCGACTTCGGCGCCGGTCATGGCGTCGCCCTCGCCCAGTCCCAGGTCGTGGCAGACCTTGGCGGCGACTGCTGCGTTGTCGCCGGTGACGACCTTGACGGCGATGCCGAGGGTGTCCAGTCTGCCCAGGGCGACGGCGGCGTCCGGCTTGGGCGGGTCCAGGAAGACCAACAGGCCGGCCAGTCGCAGGCCGTTCTCGTCCTCGGACCGGATCACCGGCGGCCCGGCGGCGGCGGGTCGGGTCGCGACGGCGACCACCCGGTTTCCCGCGGCGAACTCCGCGGCCAGCGCTTCGCGCGCGGCGGGCGGCACCTCGACGCAGCGCTCCAGGACGCTCTCCGGAGCCCCCTTGGTGACCACGGTCGACCGGCCGGAGGCGTCGCGTACGAGCGTGGAGACCATGCGGCGTTCGTGGTCGAAGGGGAGCACCGCGAGGCGGTGGTAGCCGACCAGTGCGGTCCGCTCCCCGGCTGCCGCCGGAGAGCGCCACAGCGCCTGGTCGAGCGGATTGCCGCCGACGTCCTGCTCGTCCTGCGCCACGTTCTCGGTGGACAGCAGCCCCCAGCGCAGGACCTCGCCGGGATCCGAGTCGCCTGCGGGCACCGCGCGCATGTAGTCGATGCGGCCCAGCGTGAGGGTGCCGGTCTTGTCGGTGAACAGGACGTCGACATCGCCGAGGTCCTCGATGCAGACCAGCCTCTTGACCAGGACCTTTCGGCGACTCATCCGCCGCGAGCCCGCGGCCAGGCTGGTGGAGACGACGGCGGGCAGCAGTTGCGGGGTGATGCCCACCGCGATGGCGAGGGAGAACAGCAGCGCGTCGATGATCGGCTTGTGCAGGACCACGTTGATCACGAAGATCGACGTGGTCAGCGCGCCGGCGACGTAGACCAGCAGCAGCGAGAAGCGGCGCAGGCCGACCTGGAACTCGGTGTCGAGCTGGTGCGTGCCGAGCCCGGCGGCGATCTTTCCGAACTCGGTCAGCGCGCCGGTGGACACCACGACGCCACGCCCACCGCCGGTCCGCACGACCGTCCCCATGAGGGCGCACCCGGACAGCTCCGCCAGCGGGGTCCCGCCCGGTACGGTGCCGGTGTCCTTGACCACCGGCAGCGACTCCCCCGTCAGCACCGACTCGTCGCACTCAAGGCCCGTGACCTCCAACAGCCGCAGGTCGGCCGGGATCACGTCCCCGAGACGCAGTTCCACCAGGTCCCCCGGCACCAGGGCCGTGACGTCCACCGACACCGCCCGCCCGTCGCGCACCGCCACGGTCTCGTGGCGGATCTGCGAGTGCAGCGCCTCAGCGGCCTTCTCGGCCCGGTACTCGTTGACGAAGCCGAGGCCCACCGACACGGCCACGATCACGCCGATGATCACTGCATCGCTGCGTTCGCCGACCAGGAAGGAGGCAATGGCGGCACCGAGCAACAGGCCCAGCAACGGGGATCGCAGCTGGTGCCACAACACGGGAAAGAACCGGGCCCGGTGCGAGGAGACCGCGTTGGGACCGAACTGGGCCTGGCGCCTGGTGACTTCCTCCGCGCTCAGCCCTCGGTGGGGATCGACACCCCACTCCTGGAGGACCCCGTCCCCCGATCGGGTCGCCGCGGTCACGACTCCCGCCACCGGACCAGCCGGCTGCGCCGTCGCAGCGGAGACCGTCACGGCCGGCCAGCCCCGACGGGGACCCTCGCCCGCCCACGCACGCGATGGTGCGAGGCCGGCGCGCGGGAAAGTGCCGCCGGAGCATACGCGGGCCGAACCACCATGTCACCGCGGTGAGTCGTCAGCCGCGCCATGACCACCTCCGAACCGGTGCGTGCCGAAGCGCATCGCCTCTCGGCACGACCGACACCTACCCGCGCGTCGGGTCCGCACACGCGACCGGCACGACCGCCGCGATCCGACGACTCGCCGGACTCGCGCGCGAGACGTCCGAGATACCCAGCCCGAGACGTCCCTTGGTGCGCAGCCAGCCCCACGAACCGAGCGCTTCCGTCCGAGGTGATGTTCTGACGGCGCCGCTCCGGAGGCGGAGTGGCCGGCCCCGGCCTACGGTTGAGAGGTGGACAGGGATGTCACGGCAGAAGACCTGAGGGCGGTGCTTCGGGTGATCGCCGACGCTGTCGAGGACCAAGGGCACTTTCCCACGGACCGGGACATCATGGAGCGCTCCGGCATGCCCCTGGATGACGTGCGGCAGGTACTGCGGACGCTGGCCGAGAACGAGATGATCACGGACCGGGGCGAGGGCGGCCACCGGCGGGTCACCGGGGTGACCGAGGTCGGCACGGTATTCGCCCGAGAGGGCTGACCCTGGGTCTGGCCTTCACGGCCGGCACAGGGTCCATGCCTGGCACACAAGCAGCCGAAGACCGCAGTCGGGGCGCGCCGCGGCGCGGGGCGGGCCGCCGGCGGGCTTGGGGGGGCTGTGTTACCGGGAATGGCCCAGGGCCCGGCCGGGCAGCCCCCACCCGGGGGCACCCGAGCGGGCCGAATACCAGGGCACCCACGGGACCCCGCGGG
>NZ_JBGCCA010000046.1:0-73055 GCF_041261265.1 Streptacidiphilus sp. MAP12-33 | reverse complement strand
GCCCGCTCCGCTGCCGTGCCCGCTCCGCTGCCGTGCCCGCTCCGCTGCCGTGCCCGCTCCGCTGCCGTGCCCGCTCCGCTGCCGTGCCCGCTCCGTTGCCGTGCCCGCTCCGTTGCCCTGCCGGGCCGCCAGGCGGGAGCCAGCTGCCGGGCGCCGCGGCACGGCCTGCCCGCTCCGCTGCCCTGCCGGGCCGCCAGGCGGGAGCCAGCTGCCGGGCGGGGCGTCACGGCCTGCCCTGTCCCGTCCGCCTGGGCTGCCCTGCCCCGCCCGGCGCGCCGGGCTCTGCCTGCCGCGCCGCGCCGGCCCGCGTAGCGTGGGAACGACCGTGGCCCGTCGACGCCGCACCGCTGCCGGTCTCCGCCGGCCTGGCGTGGCGTGGGCGCGGTGCCGCGTGAGCAGCCGGTACGACCGGTGGCATGACCCGGAGCGGAAGGCGGACCGGCCATGGAGTCCCGAACGGCGGGAGGCGAGAGCGGGGGAGACGAGTGCGCGTTTCGCGCGTCCGCCGGGGCGCGTCGTGGGCTGGTGCTGGGGGCCGGCGGCAGCCTGGGCGCGGCCTGGACGGTCGGCGCGCTGTGCGCCCTGAGCGACACCCTCGGCTGGGACCCGCGGACCGCTGAGGTCATCCAGGGCACGTCCGCCGGCGCCATCGTCGGCGCCCTGCTCGCCCTCGGCGTGAGTCCGGCGGACCTGCGCGACCACCAGCGCGGAGCCCAGCCGGTCGGCGGGCCCATGGGCGAGGTCCGGATCGACTACGACACGTGGGTGGGCGGCTCCCTGCCGCACCTGCCCGGTCTCGGGATCGGCTCCCTGACGATGCTGCGCGGCCTGGTCGGGCATCCGCACCGGATGCCGCTCCCCACCGTGCTCGCCGCCGCCGCGCCACCGGGCCGTGGCAGCCTCGCCGGCGTGCGCGACCTCTTCGACCAGCTCGGCATGGGTGACCGCTGGTCCGCGAACCGGGCCCTGAACGTGGTCGCCGTCGACCTGGACACCGGCCGGCGCGTGCGGTTCGGCAGCCCGGACGCGCCCGGCACCGACCTCGCCTCCGCCGTGACCGCCTCCTGCGCGCTGCCCGCCTGGTTCGCGCCCGTGCGTATCGAGGGGCGCCGCTACGTCGACGGCTGCGCCTGGTCGGACACCAACGTGGACCTGCTCGCAGGGGCAGGGCTGGACGAGGTCTTCGTGCTGGCCCCCACCTGCGCCCGCGAGACGGACCACCCCCGCGGCGTCCCCGCCCGGATGGAGCGTCGGCTGCGCCGGAGCTCCACCGCGCGCCTGCTGAACGAGGCCCGGGAGGTGCGGGCCGCCGGCTGCCGGGTGCACGTGCTGGTTCCCGGTCCGGAGGATCTGGCCGCCATGGGCGCGAACCTGATGGCCGCCCAGCACCGCCTGACCGTCCTGGAGACGGCCCTGCGGACGACGACGGCCGCCCTCACCGGGACCGGGACCGGCACCGAGACCGAGACCGAGACCGGGACCGGCACCGGAACCGGAACCGGAACCGCGACCGGTGCGCCCCCGCCGCTGACGTAGTCCCGCCTCGCGCGCCGGGACGAACCCGGCCGGGCGAACTGACGCACCACGGCCAAGTTCTGCGCCCGCCGAGGTCCCGCATCCGGTAGCGTGGCCGAACCCGCGGCACGAGGGAGTGCTCGCGTCCGTCCTCCCCCGCAGGAGTTCCGACGCCATGAGACTGACCCCGCACGAGCAGGAACGGCTGATGATCCACGTCGCCGCCGACGTCGCCCTGGCCCGCCGGGCCCGCGGGCTGCGGCTCAACCATCCCGAGGCCCTGGCCATCCTCACCGTGCACGTCCTCGAGGGTGCCCGGGACGGACGCGCCGTCACCGAGCTGATGGCCTCCGGACGCACCGTCCTGGCCCGCGACGACGTGATGGAGGGAGTGCCCGAGATGATCCACGACGTCCAGGTCGAGGCGACCTTCCCGGACGGCACCAAACTCGTCACCCTCCACGACCCCATCCAGTGAAGGGAGCCCGTCGGTGATCCCGGGTGAACTGCTCCTCGACGACGAACCGGTCGGCCTCAACGCGGGCCGCGAGATCAGCGAACTGACGGTGCTCAACACCGGCGACCGCCCGGTCCAGGTCGGCTCCCACTACCACTTCGCGGAGGCCAACCCGGCCCTGCGCCTCGACCGGGCGGCGGCGCGCGGCCTGCGCCTGAACATCCCCGCCGGCACCGCCGTCCGGTTCGAGCCGGGCATCGTGACGACGGTCGAGCTGGTTCCGCTGGCGGGCCGGCGCACGGTGTGGGGCCTGCGCGGCGAGACCGCCGGACCGGTGGACGCATGACCGGCGACGCGGACGAGACGCCCGCGCTGACCGTCACCCGGCGCCGCTACGCGGACCTCTACGGCCCCACCACCGGAGACCGCATCCGCCTCGCCGACACCGATCTGCTGATCGAGGTCGAGCAGGACCGCTGCGCGGGCGGCGACGAGGCCGTCTTCGGCGGCGGCAAGGTGATCCGCGAGTCCATGGGCCAGGGCCGCGCCAGCCGCGCCGAGGGCGCCCCGGACACCGTGATCACCGGTGCCGTGGTGCTGGACCACTGGGGCGTGGTCAAGGCCGACGTCGGCATCCGGGACGGACGGATCAGCGCCCTGGGCAAGGCCGGCAACCCGGACACCATGGACGGGGTCGACCCGCGCCTGGTCATCGGGCCGGAGACGGAGGTGATCGCCGGGAACGGGCGGATCCTGACCGCCGGAGCCGTCGACGCCCACGTGCACTTCATCTGCCCGCAGCTGTTCGAGGAGGCCCTCGCGAGCGGGGTCACCACCCTGCTGGGCGGCGGCACCGGCCCGGCCGAGGGTTCGAAGGCGACCACCGTCACGCCCGGCTCCTGGCACCTGGCGCGGATGTTCGCGGCCGCCGAGCACTATCCGGTCAACCTCGGCCTGCTCGGCAAGGGCAGCACCGTCTCGGCCGAGGCGTTGCGAGCCCAACTGCGCGGCGGTGCGGTCGGCTTCAAGATCCACGAGGACTGGGGGGCCACCCCGGCGGTCATCGACGCCTGCCTGCGCGTGTGCGAGGAGAGCGGCGCCCAGCTGGCCCTGCACACCGACACGCTGAACGAGGCCGGCTACGTCCACGACACCCTCGCCGCCATCGCTGGACGCGGCGTCCACGCCTACCACGCCGAGGGCGCGGGCGGCGGCCACGCCCCCGACATCATCACGGTCGTGTCCGAGTCGAACATCCTGCCCAGCTCCACCAACCCGACCCGCCCGCACACCCGCAACACCCTCGCCGAGCACCTCGACATGCTGATGGTCTGCCACCACCTCAGCGCCGACGTCCCCGAGGACCTGGCCTTCGCCGAATCCCGCATCCGCCCCAGCACCATCGCCGCCGAGGACGTGCTGCACGACCTCGGCGCCATCTCCATCATCAGCTCCGACTCACAGGCCATGGGCCGCATCGGCGAGGTGGTCCTGCGCACCTGGCAGACCGCACACGTGATGAAGCGCCGACGCGGCGCCCTGCCCGGCGACGGCCGCGCCGACAACCGGCGGGCCCGGCGCTACGTCGCCAAGTACACGATCAACCCCGCCGTCGCCCACGGCCTGGACGACGAGATCGGCTCCGTCGAGCCCGGCAAACTCGCCGACCTGGTCCTGTGGACGCCTGCCTTCTTCGGCGTCAAACCCGACCTGGTGATCAAGGGCGGTCAGATCGCCTGGGCGCAGATGGGCGACGCCAACGCCTCCATTCCCACCCCCCAACCCGTGCTGCCGCGCCCGATGTTCGGCGGCATCGGGCGCGCCCCGTCGGCCAACTCGGTCAACTTCGTCACCCCCTGGGCGCTGGAGGAGCACCTCCCGCAGCGGCTCGGCGACGCGCTCGGCGTCGCCAAGACCTTCGTCGCGGTCAAGGACACCCGTGCGGTGCGCAAGGAGCACCTGCGGGAGAACACCGCCCGCCCCCACGTCACCGTCGATCCCGACACCTTCACCGTCCGCATCGACGGTGAGGTCGTGGAACCGCACCCGGTGACCGAACTGCCCATGGCCCAGCGCTACTTCCTGTTCTGAACACCGCCCGGCCCGAAGGAAGGACGTGCGCGTCATCGCAGAGCCCGCTCACACCTCGGCGCTGCTCGTGCTGGCCGACGGACGCTTCCCGGCCGGCGGACACGCGCACTCCGGCGGCCTGGAGGCGGCCGTCAAGGCCGCCCGCGTCGAGGACCCGGCTGCTCTGCGGTCCTTCTGTGTCGGTCGCCTGCACACCACGGGACTCACCGTGGCCGCCCTCGCCGCCGCGGCCGCGTCCGGCACCGACCTGTCCGCCCTCGACGAGGCCGCGGACGCCCGCACGCCCTCACCCGCGCTGCGGGCCGCCTCGCGCCGTCTGGGCCGCCAGCTCCTACGGGCCGCTCGCGCCGCCTGGCCTGCCCCGGCCCTGGACACCCTCGCCACCCGGTTCCCCGGCGGCGCGCACCAGCCGCTCGTTCTCGGCGTCACCGCCACGGCGGCGGGCCTCGGCCCGCGCGACGTCGCGACCGCCGCCGCCTACGAGAGCGTCTCCGGCCCGGTGACCGCCTGCGTGCGGCTGCTGGGCCTGGACCCGTTCGAGGCCACCGCCGTCCTGGCCCAGCTGGCGGACGCGATCGACCGGGTGGCACGCGACGCGGTGGCGGCCGCCGCGACCGGCGACGTCGACGCGCTGCCGACCGGCGGCGCGCCGCTGCTGGAGATCACCGCCGAGGACCACGCCCGCTGGCCCGTCCGCCTCTTCGCCACCTGAACCCCGCCCCCGACCCCCTTGGAGCCGGACCGACATGCACCGCGACCCCGACCTCCCCACCCACGACCACCACGCCGCCTCTGCCGCCGTCCTGCCCGGCACGCGGACCCGCCGCGCCCTGCGCATCGGCCTGGGCGGCCCGGTCGGCTCCGGCAAGACCGCCACCGTCGCGGCCCTGTGCCGGGCCCTGCGGGACGAACTGTCCCTGGCCGTGGTCACCAACGACATCTACACCACCGAGGACGCCGAGTTCCTGCTGCGCAACGCCGTTCTGCCGCCCGAACGGATCACCGCGGTGGAGACCGGCTGCTGTCCCCACACCGCCATCCGCGACGACATCAGTGCCAACCTCGAGGCCGTCGAGGATCTGGAGGCGACCGTCGGCCCCCTCGACCTCGTGCTGGTCGAGAGCGGCGGCGACAACCTCACCGCGACGTTCAGCCGCGGCCTGGTCGACCATCAGATCTTCGTCATCGACGTCTCCGGTGGCGACAAGATCCCCCGCAAGGGCGGCCCGGGGGTCACCGGCTCCGACCTGCTCGTGGTCAACAAGACCGACCTCGCCCCGCTGGTGGGCGCCGACCTGTCCGTCATGGCCCGCGACGCCGCCGCCCAGCGCGGCGCCCTCCCCGTCGTGTTCTGTTCCCTCGTCCAGCCCGACGGCGTCGCCCCCGTCGTCGCCTGGGTGCGCGAACGGCTGGCCGACTGGCACCGCCGGTGAGCACGGTCGACGCCGTCGCCCGCATCCGCGCCACGCTCGACGCGCACGGCCGCACCGTCCTGCCCGAGCTCGTCGGCGACGGGCCCCTCGCGCTGCGCCGCAGCCGCCACCCCGACCACGACACCGCCGCCCACGTCGTCCTCGTCGGCGCCATGGCCGGACCGCTCGGCGGAGACCGGCTGCGCATCGTCGTCGACCTCGAACCGGGCGCCCGCCTGCTGGTGACCAGCGCCGCCGCCACCCTCAGCCTGCCCGGCCGCGAACCCGCCCCCGCCCACTACGACCTCGACCTCACCGTCGGTCCCGACGCCGAACTGACCTGGACCCCGGAACCGGTCGTCGCCTGCACCGGCAGCGACCTGCGTCTGCGGACCTGTCTGCGGCTGGCCCCCACGGCCCGGCTGCTGTGGCGCGAGGAGCAGATCCTCGGCCGTCACGGCGAACCCCCGGGCCGCCTGGCCTCCCGCCTCACCCTCCGCCGGGACGGGCGCCTGCTGCTGGACCAGGCCACGGACGTCGGAGAGGGCGCCCCGGCGGGCTGGGACGGCCCGGCGGTCCTGGCCGGCCACCGCGCCCTGGGCCAGCTCCTGACCACCGCTCCGCTGTCCCCACCCGCCGGCGGGCTCGCCGCGTCCTTCCCCCTGGACGACACCTTCACCCTGCTCAGCGCCCTCGCCCCGGACGCGCACACGCTGCGGCAAACACTCGCGTCCGCCCCGGCGTCACCCGAGCGCCACCCGGCGCTGAGGTAACCCGGACGGTCCCCCTCGTCGCGCGACCGCGCCACCGGCTCCGTAGCGTCCGAGGCATGACCGCCGACCAGACCGCCGACGCCCCGCGGCTCGCGCCGGACGGCGCCGTCGGCGCGCCCGGCGCGGCGCCCGCGCGCGGCCTGCGGCCCGCCGCCCTCGCCGTGGGCGGCTATCTGCTGGTCCGTGCTGTCGGCGTCGCGGTCCTGTGGCTGTGGGGCCGCGCCGAACATCGGACACTCGGCGTCCTGCTGGGCAAGCTGTGGGACTCGTCCTGGTACGTCGGCATCGTCGTCCACGGGTACGACAACGGCGCGTCCGCCTTCTCGAACATGGCGTTCTTCCCGTTCTTCCCCTTCACGGCGCGCCTGCTCACCCTCGCCTCCCCGCTCTCCGCGCCCGCCGCCGCGGTCGCCACCGCGTGGCTCGCCGGCTGCGCGGCGGCCTGGGGCCTGTACGCGATCGGGAACCGCCTGGACGGCCCGCGCACGGGTATCGTCCTCGCCCTGCTGTGGGGCAGCCTCCCGCACGCGGTGACCGAGTCGATGGCCTACACCGAGAGCCTGTTCACCGCGCTCGCCGCCTGGACCCTGTACGGCGTCCTCGCCTCCCGCTGGATCACGGCGGGGATCCTGTGCCTGCTGGCGGGCCTCACCCGCCCGACCGCGACCGCGCTGATCGCGGCCGTGTGGCTGGCCGCCCTCGTCGCGGTCGTCCGAGGGCGGGGCGGCCGTCGGGCCCTGCTCGCCCTGCTGCTGGCTCCGCTGGGTTGGCTCGGCTATCTGGCCTGGGTCGGCCGGCGCGTCCACCGCCTCGACGGCTGGTTCCACATCCAGAGCGCGGGCTGGGGCTCGTCGTTCGACGGCGGCCGCTACACGCTGCACGAGGCCCGCACCATCCTGACCACCCCGGTGCCGTTCGACCTCTACCTGGTCACCCTCGTCCTGGCCCTGGCCGCCGTGCTGCTGGTCCTGTCCGCCCTGGACCGCCAGCCCTGGCCGCTGCTGCTGTTCAGCGCCCTGCTGCTGGCCCTGGCCGTCGGCGGCGCCGGCTACTACAACGCCAAGGCCCGCTTCCTCGTCGCGGCCTTCCCGCTGCTGCTGCGCCCCGCGACCGCCCTCGCCCACGCGCGCACCAGCACCGCCGTGGTCGTGGTCGGCTTCCTGACCGCCGCCTCCGCCTACCTGGGCGGTTATCTGCTGCTGGTGTGGAACCACTCCCCATGAGGGCGCGCCCTCCGTGGGAGGGCGCGCCGTTCAGTCAGGCGGTCACTCAGTCTGTTCAGGCGGGCAGCGCCGGGAGCGGGACGCTGACCGTGGCCGGGACCCCGGCGGGCCGGTCGCCGGTGTAGTGGACCGTGACGTGCCCGTACGAGGGGCTGCCGGTCTGCCCGGCGCGGGTCCGCGGCTGATCGAAGGTCACCGTCACCGGATACGTGTGGAACCGTCCGTCGGCGCAGTCGGGCTTGCAGTCGTTGGCGTTGTCCGTGGCGGTCGCCGTGGCCGAGTCGGCCGTCCACGCGGTCCACTGGATGCCGGTGAGGTAGTTGTTGCCGTCGCCGCAGGCCAGCAGGTACGTGTCCGGCTGCGTTCGGGCCTGGCCCGCGCAGTCGACGAGAACCGTGCCGGTGGTCGACACGGCGGAGACGGCCTTGGGGGCCGGTCCGGTCGCGGCGGTCGCGGGAATCACGGCGGCGGTCACGGCCGCGGCGGTGCACAGCAGGGCCGTGCCGATCTTGGTGGCAGTGCGCATGGGCCTGCTCCCTCGTGTGGTGCGTCGAGTGGGCTTCTGCGGCGCACCATGCGCGGTGCCGCGCCAGTGGCGCGCTGAGGCTCTGCGGAGCCGGGTGACTTGTCCGGCTTTGCCCGTCCCGACACCATACGGTCCCGGTGTGGCGCAGGCCACAAGCACCTGCGGCATCTCGCCATGCGGACCCCATCATCGACCCTGCGGGCGCAAGTCGCCACGCTGCGTCACGCCACCGGCGGGCGTTGACGCACGGCGACAGGGGTGCCAGCATGACGCGGATCGCATCCGGAGGGGGCCGGTGACGAGGCGCCCTCCGCACATCACGGGGGAGAGCTCAGCTATGACGGATCAGGAACAGTACGTTCCGCACGTGCCGCCGGTGTACGTCGGCGAGCAGGTGCAGATCGGCACCGGCTTCGGCGGCATGAAGCCGGTCGCACAGAGCGGCAAGGTCTACCTGGTGGGCGGCGAGCTCGTCCTGGTCGGCACCAAGGGCCAGCTGCTGGACCGGGCGCCGGTCTCCCAGGTCTCCTGGAAGAAGACCTGGTACACGATGAACAGCGTGCTCTTCGTGACCATGGGGGAGCGGCGCTACTCGCTCGGCATCAAGACCGGCGGCCTCATGCTGCTCACGGGCGCGGCACGCCTGGTCGCGGGCAACTCCGCGGCCAAGGGCTTCGTCGAGGCCCTCGCCCAGGAGCAGGCCCGTGCGGGGGTCGGCCCCACCGGCTGAACCGCCGGGCAGGGCCGCCCGCCCGTGACAGGAGTCAGCGCAGCCCGGCGAACAGGTCGTTCTCCGGAAGGGCCGCGCCGGTGGTGTCACGGACCCGGACGAAGGTCTCCACGCCCATCAGCTCGGTGAACCGCTCCTTGCCCATCCGGAGGAAGAAGATGTTCTCGCCCTGGCTCGCGTGCGCGGCCAGGGCGTCGAACTTCTGGCCGCCGAACGCGGTGGTGTCCACCCAGGTGGTGATCTCCTCGTCCGGCAGCCCGATCTCCGGCATCTCCACCGCGGCGGCGGTCTCGTCACCCTCCGACGGCTCCGGCTCGTCCCAGTCGGCGCCGAACTCGCGCATGACCTCGCCGAACCGCTGCATCGCCGAGCGAGGGGCCGTCGTCCAGTAGACCTTCGGGGTCAGCTCGGTCAGCTCCAGCGCGGCCATGGTGATGCGGTTCGCCTGGATGTGGTCGGGGTGGCCGTAGAAGCCGTTCTCGTCGTAGGTGACGACCACGTCGGGCCGGTAGCGCTCCAGCAGTTCGGCGAGGCGGGCGGCGCCCTGCTCCACCGGGGTGCGCCAGAACGATCCGGGAGCGTCGTTGGCCGCCCAGCCCATCATCCCGGAGTCGGCGTAGTCCAAGGTCTCCAAGTGGCTGATCTGCAGCACCTCGCAGCTCGCCTTGAGTTCCTGCAGCCGCATCTCGGCCACGGCCTGCGGGTCGTGGCCGGGCTCGCCCGGCTTGATCCCGCCGGGCCCGTCACCGCAACCGCCGTCGGTACAGGTGACCAGCACCGTGCGGAAGCCCTCGGCCGCGTAGCGGGCCAGGACACCGCCGGTCCCGGTGGCCTCGTCGTCGGGGTGGGCGTGCACGGCCATCAGCGTCAGGGGCCGGTCGTTCATGAAACAGTCCTCCGGTACAGGTAGCGCTCGGACCCGCCCTGCGGCGCGCGGGCAGCCTCGTCGGGTGCAACGGTACGGCTCGGTCCGCCTGTTCCCGGCGGGCCGGACTCACCTCGCGGGCCGTGCGGGCCGGGCGCGCAACCGGCGCAGGGTGAACCCGCGACCGGCGGGGTCGAGCCGGCGGGTCGCCTGCTTGAAGAGGTACTCGGCCCGCTCGTACGACAGCCGGCGCCGGCCCGTGACCGGGCACCGGTCGGCGGGGTCCGGCGGGGTGCGCGCGGGGCCCGGCCGGCGGCTGGAGAGGAAGAGCGGGCCGTGATCGCGGCCTCGCGCCAGCTCGCGGACGAGCGGCGTGGTCCGGGGGTGCCAGCACAGGTAGGCCCCGCCGGAGCGGGCGCGGTGGTGGGGGAGGTCCAGGTCCTCGACGTCCAGCGCCAGCACGGCGGCCACCGCGGCGCCGGACTCGTGCAGCAGCGTCCACAGCAGACGGTCACGCGCGGGCACGGTGGAGTCACCCAGCAGGGCCCGCAGCGAGGAGCGCGGCAGGGGCGCCGGCCCGGCGGCCGGCGCCGCCGCACGACGCGGGACGGCGTCGGCCGCCGTCGTGAGGCCGGCCCAGGCCGCGAAGGACCGCAGCGCGCCGCGGTGCCGGTTCCACGTCGCCGGGGCCGCGTCACCCCAGGCTGTGGCGAAGACCCGCGCGATCTGGTCGGCGGTGATCTCGTCCAGCGCCGCGCTCTCGCCGAGTCCCGTGCGCAGGCGGCGCAGGGTCTGCTCGTAGGAGCGCCTGCTGGCGGGGTCCAGGGCGGCCTGCGCGAGGAACTCGACCGTGGCCGGGCCGAGTTCGCGCCCACGGTGCGCGTCCTGGCCCCCCTCCGCCCGGCGCAGCAGGAAGGCCCGTTCGGCCGCGTTGCGGGTCAGCCCCGCCGCACGGCGGAACTCCGCCCGTGCCTCGGCCGTGCGGCCCAGACGTTGCAGCAGGTCCGCGCGGACACTGGGAAGCAGGTGGTAGTCCTGGAGCGCCGGATCCAGGTGGAGAGAGTCCGCGAGGTCCAGCCCGGCCTGCGGGCCCTCGGCCCGACCCACCGCCACGGCGCGGTTGAGCTGGACGACCGGGGTGGGCAGCAGGTGGGCCAGGGCCTCGTAGAGGGCGGCGATCTGGGCCCAGTCGGTCTCCCCGGCGGTGCGGGCCTGCGCGTGGCACACGGCGATCGCCGCCTGTAGCAGGTACGGGCCCGGTGGCCCGGGGCGGCGCCCGGCGAGCAGGTCGCGTGCCCGCAGCATCGCCTCGAAGCCCCGCCGGATCAGCAGCGGATCCCAGCGTCCCCGGTTCTGCTCGTGCAGCTGGACCGGTTCCCCGTCCGGGCCGGTGCGCGCGGCCTGCCGGGAGGCCTGCAGCTCCATGAGGGCGACCAGGCCGTGCGCCTCGGGTTCGTCGGGGGCCAGGTGGGCGAGCGTCCGGCCCAGCCGCAGCGCGGTCAGGCACAGGTCGGGGCGGATCAGGTCCTTGCCCAATGTCGCCGCGTAGCCCTCGTTGAACAGCAGGTAGACGACCTCCAGGACCGGCCCGACGCGGTCGGCCACCTCCCCGGCGTCCAGCGCCGCCGTGAAGTCGACGCGGTCGCGCGCCAGCAGGCGTTTGCCCTCGGCGATGCGGCGGGTGACGGTCGTGGTGTCCAGCAGCAGGGCCCGGGCGATCTCGTCGGGGGTCAGGCCGCCCAGCAGACGCAGCGTCAGCGCGATCCGTGACTGCGGCGGCAGCACCGGGTGGCAGGTGAGGAAGAGCAGGCGCAGGACGTCGGCCGGCTCGTCGGCCTCCCCGGCCGGCGGACCCGGCTGTGCGGTGTCCTGCTCGCGGGCGAGGTCGGCCTGGCCGCGCTCCTCGCGTTCGGCGCGGCGGACCCGGTCCACGGCGCGCCGCTTGGCGACCGTGGTCAGCCAGGCGGCGGGGTTGGCGGGGACGCCGGTGGCCGGCCACTGCTGGAGCGCGGCCACCACGGCGTCCTGGGCGACCTCCTCGGCGGCCCCGACGTCGCGCGTGATCCGGACGACGGCGGCGGTGATCCGCGCGGATTCCAGCCGCCACACAGCGGCGACGGCAGCCTGCACGTCCACGCCGTGGGCGCCGGCCGGCCGGGCGGCGGAGGTGCCGCCGCCCGGGCCGTCCGAGGGTGGCGTCACGGTCCGAAGACCTGCTGGACGATGCTCTCGCCGTCACCCACGATCCGGCGGAAGCGCCGGGCGAGCTCGACGGCCTCCTCCTTGGAGGCCACCTCGACCAGGGCGAAGCCGGCGACGGCCTCCTTGGCCTCGGTGAAGGGGCCATCGGTCACGGTGAGGTCGTCGCCGCGGGAGACCAGCCGCACGCCCTCGGGGGCCAGGCCGCCGGTGGCGAGCAGGATTCCGGCGGCGGTCATCTCCTCGACGAACGCGGCCATTTCGACGAAGAGCTTCTCGTCAGGGGCGGGGGTGGTGTCGGTGCTGCGGGCGGTCATCAGGTAACGCATGGGATGTGCTCCTCCGTGTCGGGGCGCCGGTGTCCGGGGCGCCTTCTGCCTCTACGTCGATCGGCGCAATGTGACAGGGAACGCGCTGCTGACCTCAGCATATGTCGCAAGGCGTGGCCGTCGGCCGGGCGACCGCGCGGCCGTGATCTCCGGGACCACGGACAGGCGGCATCCGGGCGCGTACGGTGAACTCCACGCGGATCCGAGAACAACGCGCACACGGGGGAACTGATGCGAATCAAGACGATCACTGCTGCCTGCGCACTCGCGGCGGCCGCCTGCCTGGCCCTCGGCGCGCCGGGTGGCGGCCGGGCTCAGCAGGCCACCGGCGAGGGGAACACCTTCGACAGCGTCCCCGCCTGGTCCGGTGGCCCGTACCAGCTGGACACGCGAGCCGGCGCGTACGTGCCCGCGGACACCACCGGCAACATCGATGTCGCCCCGGTCCGGTGGGCCGAGTGGAACACCATGGTCCCCGAGGCGGTGACCCCGGCCGCCGACGCCCTTTCGGCGTGACACCCGGGGCGGGAGCCGCCCGGGGCGGGAGCCACCCGGGGCGGTTCCCGCCCGGCCCTACGCGCCCGGCCCTACGCGCCCGGCCCTACGCGCCCGGTCCTACGCGCCCGGTCCTACGCGCCCGGTCCTACGCGCCCGGTCCTACGCGCCCGGTGCCGCGCCGGTCAGGACCCGGCGCGGACGCGGGACAGGTTGGCGCGCTCGACCTGCCTGGCGGTGCGGCGGACCGAGAAGCGCATATCGTGCTGCTTGGCCCCGTTGAAGACGGTCTCGAACATGGCCGCGGGCGCGGAGCGCAGGACCAGGTCCGTCCACGGGTAGGGGCGCCGCGCCCCGGGGGCGCCCAGGACCGCCCAGGCCCAGTGCACGGCCGCCAGCGCGGTGGCCTCGTCCGGCCACGCCTCGCCCCGGCGAGCGGTCGCGAACAGTTCCTCACGCTGGGTGTGGTCCAGTGCCACCCACCGCAGCCGGGATTCCTCACTGACCCAGCGCGCCTGCTCCATGACCCGTTCCTTCCAGCGGTTCGCCGGGCCCCGCACCGACCCGCAGCGCAGCCTAACCGGCGCCCTTCCGGGCGCTGCCCCCGGGCCCGGTGCTCCCGGCCGGCCCCGGTCCGGGCCCCGCCGGCCCCGGCCCCGCCTGGCCCGGGAAGCGGGGCCCGGTGTCAGCGCGCCCACCTCGGCGTCGCGACGGCGCCGCCGTCGCTCGCCCCGGTGCCGGTCCCGCACGCGGCCGCGGGCCGTGCCCCGACCGGCACCGTCGCCCTGGTACGTCTGCCAGTTGACGCTCTTTCCGCTCAGGGGCGACCGCCTTCGGCGGTGAGAGCCGATCCGCCGCCCGCGCTCCTTCGCGCGGGTGCACCCGACGGCGCGCCGACAGGGCCCCGGCCCCGGCACAAGTGCACATGCAGGTCACGGGGTTGAGGTATACGGTTGTGGCAGGTGGGGCCCGAACTGCTCAAAGCCCTGAGGAGGACCGCGAGAGCCCGGAACCCGGCCCGCCGCGCGCATCGAGTGCGGCCGGCGGCGTCCCGGACGACCCGTATCCGTGCCGCGTGCGGCCCCGACGCCTGCGTCGGTCGTCCGCCCTGTGCCGTTCAGGCGCGTGAGGTGGCAGCTGTGGGATCTCCGCGACGATCACGACCCTTTCTGCTGGCCGGTTTCCTCGTCTGGGTGGCCGCGCTCACGGGCGTGTACTACGCCCTCTCGAACCAGCGGCTGATCTTCGTCGCCATCGGGCTGAGCGGCGTCACGGCCATCGGCGTCGGAGTGCTGACCAACCGCCCCGCCAGCCGCCTGCCCTGGCTGCTGCTCGCGGCGGCCAACCTCAGCTTCGCCGCGGGGGAGGCCGCGCAGATCGTCCTCATCCAGTTCCTGCACGAGGACCCGTTCCCTTCCGTCGCGGACGGTTTCTACCTCGCCACCTACGGCTTCTACGCCGCCGGGCTGCTCGGCTTCGTGCGCTGGCGCACCGCCAGTCGCGACCGGGCCGGCCTGATCGACGCGCTGACGCTCACCGTGGGCCTGGCGCTGCTGATCTGGATCTACGTCATCGTTCCCTACGCGCGCACACCCGGGCAGACCCGGCTCCAGGAGGCGATCTCGATCGCCTACCCGCTGGGCGACATCCTGGTCCTGGCCATGCTGATGCGTCTGCTGGCCCAACGCGGCGGCAAGAGCGTCTCCGTGGTGCTGCTCACCGTCGGCACCGTCGGCCTGCTAGCCTCCGACATCGCCTACGCGCGCATCCAGCTCTACGGGACCTGGCACACCGGCACGATCGTCGACCTGGGCTGGGCGGTCTTCTACGGCGCCTGGGGCGCCGCGGCGCTGCACCCGTCCATGACCACGCTGACCGAACCGGTCGCCCCCACCCGGCCTGAGACGGCGCGGGGCCGCCTGACCCTGCTCACCCTGGCCTCCCTCATCGCGCCGCTCATGCTGCTGCTGGCCGCCGCCCGGGGCGACACCCGCAACGCCGGGGTGATCGGGGCGTTCTCCGCCGTGCTGTTCTTCCTGGTGCTCTACCGGCTCTCGGGCGTGGCGGCCACCCACCGGCAGTCCGTCACCCGTGAGCAGGCCCTGCGGGTGGCCGTCGGTGCGCTCGGCCAGACCTCCTCCGCCTACGACGTCGCGGTCGCCGTCGACGCGGCCGCAGCCGCGCTCCTGGCCGACCATCCGGGCCAGCAGGCCCTGTTCACCATGCGGAACGACAGCGGTACCTGGCTGATGCCCGCCGTGCAGGGCCACCCCGACCCTGCCGATCCGCCCCTCGGTGAGACTGCTCGCTCGCTCGCCCCCGATCACCGGCCCCGGCAGGTCCCGGTGGCGGACCTGCCGATGTCACTGGCCGCGCGGCTGGGCGGTCTGCGGACCGCCTTCATCTGCCCGATGGCCCTTCAGGAGCCCGACGGGCCCGACCCGCTAGTCGGAGTCCTCGTCGTCGCCGGGGACGACCGGGACCTGACCATGCTCCACGACAGCCTGGTCACCCTGGTCAACCAGGCGGCCCAGGCGTTGCAGCGGATCCTGCTCAGCCGTGAGGTCAGCAAGCGCGACAGCGAGGCCTACTTCCGCACCCTGGTGCAGAACGCGTCCGACCTGATCCTCATCCTCGACGGGGACCGCATCCGCTACGCCAGCCCGTCGGCCGGCCAAGTGCTCGGCTCCTCACGGTTGGTGGGCTGCCAGATCACCGAACTGGTGCCGCCGCAGGAGGCCCAGGCCGTGCTGCGGGCGCTGCGCCAGATGCGCGACCACGACTACAGCGGGCGGCGCGAGCACTGGCGCATGCTCCGCACCGACCAGGCGACCATCGAGGTGGAGGTCCGCTGCAGCGACCTGCGCGAGGACCCCACGGTCGGCGGGCTCGTGCTGACCCTGCGCGACGTCACCGAACAGCGCAAGCTGGAGAAGGAACTGACGCACCGTGCCTTCCACGACCCGCTCACCGGCCTCGCCAACCGGGTGCTGTTCAACGAGCGGGTCACCCACGCCCTCAACCAGAGCGCACGCGAGGGGATCGTGGTGGGCGCCCTCCTGGTCGACATCGATGACTTCAAGGTCATCAACGACGTGATGGGCCACCCGGTCGGCGACGAGCTCCTGGTCGCCCTCTCGCTGCGCCTCTCGACGACGATGCGCGCCTCCGACACCGCTGCGCGCATCGGCGGTGACGAGTTCGCCCTGCTCATCGAGGACCCGATGACGCCCCACGACATCGAGGTCTTCGCCGACCACATTCTGGAGGTCTTCGCCGAACCGTTCCGGCTGAGTGTCGGACCCGTCAGCGTCTACGCCAGCATCGGGATCGCGACCACCGAGGACAGCTTCGACCCCACCGAACTGCTGGCCCACGCCGACCTGGCCCTCTACGAGGCCAAGACCGCGGGCAAGCGGCAGTGGCGCCGCTACCACCCCGCCCTGCAGACCGGCATGGTGGAGCGCCACGCGCTGCAGGAGAGCCTGGACCGGGCCGAGGTGGAGTCCTTCGAGGTCTACTACCAGCCCATCGTGGAGCTGGCCACGGGCCGCGTGGCCGGCTTCGAGGCGCTGCTGCGCTGGCCCCACGCCACCCGCGGCATGGTGATGCCGGACCAGTTCATCAACCTCGCCGAGGAGAGCGGCCAGATCGTCCCCCTCGGCAGCTGGGTGCTGGTCCAGGCCGCCAAGGAGGCCGTCGGCTGGCAGGCCCTCGCGGCCGAGGGAGCGCAGGCGCAGAGCCCGCTGGCGCCGCCCTACGTCAGCGTCAACGTCTCCCCGCGCCAGTTCCGCGACCACAGCTTCCTCGACGTCATGCAGTGGGCACTGGACCGCTCGGGGGTCGATCCGCGATCCCTGGTACTGGAACTGACCGAGACCCTGCTGATCCGGCGTGACGAGCGCATCACCGCCGACATGCACGCGCTGACCGACATGGGCATCCGCATCGCCATCGACGACTTCGGCACGGGCTACTCCTCACTCAGCTACCTGCGCGAGTTCCCGATCTCCATCCTCAAGATCGACAAGTCGTTCACCGACGAACTGGGCCGCTCGCCACAGCAGTTCGCCCTCGTCGAGGGCATCGCCCATCTCGCCGACACCCTCGGCATGAAGGTGATCGCCGAAGGCGTGGAGAACGAGGTCCAACAGGAGCTGCTGATCTCCATGGGCTGCCCGCTCGGACAGGGCTACCTGTTCGCGCGGCCGATGGACGCCGAAGCCGCTCAGTCGCTCGTGCTCGACGAGGCCACCGGCATCGCCTCCCGCAAGGCCGGCTAGCACGCGGCAGGGAGCCCCATGACCGAAGAACTCAGCCTCGGCGAAGCCCCCGAACCGCACCACGTGGTGTGCGACGACCACCGGCACTGCGCCGTCTGGCCCGCCCACCTCCCGGTGCCCGACGGGTGGCGCCTGGTGGACCCGACGGCCCGCACGGCCGCCGAGTGCGCCGCGGCGATCGCCGCCGGAACCTACCCGGCCCCGGCTGCCACGCGCGGCGAAGCCGCCCCCGCCGACACCTCCGCCGACACCCGCGCCGGCGCCCCCGCCGACACCCGCGCCGGCGCCCCCGCCGACACCCGCGCCGGGCGCGGCCCGTCGTCCGGCCCGTCGTCCGGCGCGTCGTCGGGGGCGGGGTCGGGGGCGGGGTCCGCCGTGCCGTCCGCCACCACCGTCTCCGCCCGGATCCGCAGCCGGTCCCGCGCCACGCCCCACGAGCCCGCCCTGCGCTGGAACGGCGGCGAACTCGCCTTCCGCGCCCTGGACCACGACGCCGACCGCCTCGCCCGGCGCCTGCGCGGCGAGGCGGGCTTGCGGCCCGGAGCGGTCGTCGCCCTGTGCCTGGACCGCACCCCGGACCTGGTCCTCGCCATGCTCGCGGTCCACCGGGCCGGAGCCGCGTTCCTGCCGCTGGATCCGGGCCAGCCGGTACCCCGGCTCGCGAGTCTGTCCGCCGACGCGGGCGCCGGCCTCGTCCTGACCGACGGGCACCACGCGCACGACCTCACCGACGCGGGCATCGGCCCCGTCCGTGTCGTGGAGCAGTTGGCCGCCCTGCCGGACATCACGGCGGGCCCGCCGCTCGAGGACCCCGATCCCGACGCCCTCGCCTACGTGATCTACACCTCCGGATCGAGCGGACCGCCCAAGGGCATCGCCGTCACCCAGCGCACCCTGGCCGGTTCGCTCACCGCCACCGCCGAGTACTACGGCCTGGGGCCCGGCGACCGGGTGCTGCACCTCGCCGCCATCGGCTTCGACACCACCCTGGAGCAGATCTTCGCCCCGCTCACCGCCGGCGCCACCGTCGTCATGACCGACACGCCCCCCTGGGCCCCCACCGACCTGCTGCGCGGAGTGCCCGAACACCGCATCACCGTCCTGGACATGACCCCCTCCTACTGGCGCCGCCTGCTCGACGTCCTCGGCCCGGGACAGGAACACCTCGCCGGCGTGCGCCTGGTCATCCTCGGCGGCGAGATCGTCCACACCGGCGACTGCCAGGCGTTCCTGCGGCACTTCCCCGGCACCAGGCTCGTCAACGCCTACGGGCTGACCGAGACCACCATCACCTCCACCGCCTGCGACCTCACCACCGAACTGCTCGGGCCCGCGGGCGGCGCACCCGCCCCCGTCGGCCGGGCCCTGGCCGGCACCGTCGTCCACCTGCTGAACCGGCAGCTGCGCCCGGTCGCGCCCGGCGAGCGCGGCGAGGTCTGGATCGGCGGCGCCCATCTGGCCGAGGGCGTCTGGCAGCGGCCCGACTTGACCGCCCTTCAGTTCCTGCCCGACCCCTACGCGCGCACCGCGGGCGGCCGGATGTACCGGACCGGCGACACCGGCCGCTGGCGGCCCGACGGCAATCTGGAGATCCTCGGCCGGGTCGACGACCAGGTCAAGATCCGCGGATTCCGGATCGACCCGGTCGAGATCGAAGCCGTGCTGCGCGCCCAGCCCGGCGTCGACCACGCCGTGGTGACGGTCCGGCGGGGCCGCCCCGACCCCCAGCTGGCCGCCTACTACACCCTCTCCGACGGCGACCACCCGCCCGGCCGCACCGACGGCGAGCGGCTGCGCGCCGCACTGGCCCAGGCGCTGCCCAGCCACATGGTCCCCACGGCCCTCACCGAACTTCCCCGGATGCCGCTGACCCCCAACGGCAAGGTCGACCGCAAGGCCCTGGAGCGCTCCGGACCGCTGCTGCCGGACCCCGCGCCCGGCCGGACGGCCGCCGTCACCCCCACCGCCACGCTCCACCACGGCCTGGCCCATCTGTGGGCCCTGATCCTCGGCCTGCAGCACGTCGATCCGGGCGACGACTTCTTCGAACTCGGCGGCAACTCCCTGCTGGCCATGGAGATGCTGGCCCGCGCCCGGGTGATGTTCGGCATCGGCGTCGACCAGGTCCGCGAACTCACCAGCTCCCTGCTGCACCACTCCACCCTGGCGGCCTTCAGCGAACGCTTGCGGCAGGCCCGCGCCGGAACCCTCGCCGACGCCGAGCACGCCGAGATCGACTTCGCCGCCGAGGCCCAACTGTGCCTCGCCCTCCACCCCGGCACGGGCGCCGGCGGGCCGCCGGTGTGGCAGCAACCGCACGACGTGCTGCTCACCGGAGTGACCGGCCTGTGCGGCATCCACATGCTCCACGACCTGCTCGAGCACACCCATGCCCGGATCCACTGCCTGGTCCGCGCCGCCGACAAGGAACAGGCCTGGGAACGCATCCGCGCCTGCCACCAGCGCTACCGGCTCGGCGACCTGCCCGCCGCGCTGGTCGGCGAGCGGATCATCCCCGTCGTCGGCGACCTCGCCCGGCCCCGGTTCGGGCTCTGCGCCGACCGCTTCGCCCGCCTGGGCGACACCGTCGACGTCGTCTACCACTTCGGCGGCCAGGTCAACTTCATCTACCCCTACCAGGACCTGCGCGCCGTCAACGTCGAGTCGGTCCGGGAGATGGTCCGTCTGGCCGCGCCGCGCGGCGTGCCGATCCACTTCACCTCGACCATGGCCGTCATGGCCGGCTTCGGCCCCGCCGGGCAGCGCACGGTCACCGAGACAACCCCGCTCGACCACGCCGACTACCTCTCGGTCGGCTACGTGGAGACCAAGTGGGTCGCCGAGGCGATGCTCCACGAGGCCGCCCGGGCCGGCGTCCCGGTGACGCTCTACCGGCTCCAGGACATCACCGGCCCGCTCGGCACCGGCGCCCTGAACACCAGCACCGAGATCTGCGCGCTCGTCCGCTTCATCGCCGAGACGGGCCTATCCCCGGACGCCGAACTCCCGCTGGACTTCCTCCCCGCCGACTGCTTCGCCCGCGCCGTCGGCCACATCTCCACCACCCGCCCCGCCCGAGGGCAGGTCTACCACCTGACCAACCCCGAGCCCACCCTGGTCGACTCGCTGGCCGACTGCTTGCGTGGGCACGGCTACCACATCGAGGCCGTGCCCTACGCCGACTGGGTCACCGCCCTCGTCCAGTTCGCGGCCGGGCACCCCGCGCACCCCATGACGCCGTTCGTGCCGCTCTTCGTGGACCGGTGCGCCCGGGCCGATCTGACGGTCGGCGAGATGTACCTGCGCAACGTCTTCCCCGCCTTCACCCGGACCAACGCCGAACGCGCCCTGGCCGACAGCGGGCTGGAGATCCCGCCGGTGGACCGGCCGATGCTGGACGGCTACGTCGGCTTCCTCCAGGCCGACGGCTACCTTCAACCCCCGCACCACCGGGTGCCCCGCCCCGCCCGAGCCGCCTCCTGGAGGGACATCGACCTCTCCGCCGCGCCCGCCCACGGTCCGGTCGCCTTCAGCAGCGATCTCGACGCGGACCACCTGCTGGCGGGCTACCGGTCCGGTGCCTACCCGATGCCCGTCCCGGACCCGTCCGCCCGCGCCCTGATCCAGGGCACCCACGCCGACGAGCTCGCCATGGGCCGCATCCGCCTCCTCGGCGCCGACGCGGGCTCCGGTGCGGGTTCCGACGGTGACTCCGACGGCGACGGCGACGGTGACAACCGGTGGACGGTCGCCTGGTGGTCCCCGGACCCCAGACCCGTCCTCCACCCCACCGACGTCCACCTAAGCCGAGGCCTCGCCCGCCGCCTGCGCAACCGCCTGCGCTGGACCACCACCGCCGACCGCGCCTTCGAACGCGTGGTCCGCGAGTGCCGCGCCGAGCGCGAGCCGCTCTGGCTCACCGACGAGCTGATCCGCGGGCTGGTCGCCCTGCACGGGGCCGGAACGGCCCACAGTGTCGAGGTCTGGGACGAGGACGGCGAGCTGGCCGGGGGAGTGTTCGGGATCCGCCTCGGCCCGGTGTTCAGCATGGACTCCATGTTCGGCCGCCGACCGGGCGCCGCTCAGGTCGCCGTGGCGGACCTGGCCCACCGCTTCGCCCACGCCGGCGGCACCCTCCTCGACGCCCAGTGGGACAGCCCCCACGTCCGCGCGCTGGGCGCGGTCCTGGTGCCGCGCGAGCAGTTCCGCTCCCTCCTACGCCCGGCGACCACCCCCACCGCCCCGGACCCACCCCTCCCGGGCGGCATCGAACCGGCCCGCCGCCTGGCCGCACCGCGTCCGCACTGACGGCTCCTCCCGCGGGCGTGTCGTCGTCGCGCGTGATGGGTGGTCATCGACCGGGCGCGGGGGTCGCGGCTGCCGCCGTGTCGGTGCCGGTCCCGGTCGTGGCCTCGTTCGAGCGGTGGCGGGCGAGAGCGAGGCCGGTGATGGTCGTGATCGCCATCGCTGCCACGCCGACCAGCGCCGCCGCGGTGTAGGCGCCGTCGTTCGGGAAGAGACGGCCGCTGTCGGTGCCGGCGGCCAGGACGAGGCCGCCCGTGGCGCTGCCGAGGGAGTACCCGACGCTGCGGACGACGTAGTTGAAACTCATGGCGCTGGACGTCTCGCTCTTGGGGGTGACGGCCAGGATGACGCCGGGCATCGCGGCCGAGAAGCTGCCGACACCGAAACCCAGCACGCCCATGGCGACGAACAGTTCGGCCAGGCTCGACCGGGCCGCCGCGAACAGGACGAACCCGCCGGCGACGACCACCGCGCTGCCGGCCAGCTGCAAGGGGGCGTCGATCCGGGCGCGGATCCGGGGCGCGAGTCTGCCCGCGGCGAACCCCAGCACGGAGAACGGGACGAGGACCAGCCCGGCCACGAACGTGGTCAGACCGAAGCCGTAGCCGGCGCTGTGCGGGGTCTGCGCGTACCGGGTGATGAGCGTCAGCAGGAGGTACATGCCGATGCCGCCGACGAACATGGCGAGGTTCGCCCCGGCGACCGCCGGGTGCCGCACCGCCCGGACGTCGACCAGCGGCGTCCCACTGCGCAGCTCGTGGCGCGTCCAGAGGCAGAGCAGGAGGACGGCGGCGACGGCGAGGGTCACGGCCACGGCGAGGTGACGACTCCACAGACCCGTCTGGCCCGCCAGGAACAGGACGAGGAACAGGGCGCCTGCCAGCATGAGCGCGCCCGCCACGTCCACGTGACCAGCGCGCCCCTCGGGCGCTGCGGGCACGGAGCGCCACGCGGTCAGGAGCGCGGCAGCGGTGACGAACAGGCCGAGTCCGTAGGCGGCCCGCACCCCGCCGAACTCGGCGAGCAGCCCGGCGAGCGGGTAGCCGACACCGGCCCCGATGATCGAGACCACCGAGATCAGGGCGATCGTGGCCGCGCCGCGTTCCTCGGGCAGGTGGTCACGGGTCACCCCCATCATCAGCGCCGTCAGACCGAGCCCGACGCCCTGCGCCGCCCGGCCGACGAGCAGCCAGGCGAACGGCAGCGGCAGCACGGTGAGCGCGCTGCCCGCGACGACGACCGCCAGCGTGGCGAGGATCGTGGCCCGCCGGTACGGACCGGCTCCGAGCCGGCCGAGGACGGGGGTGGCGACGGCGCCGCTCAGCAGCGCGATGGTCAAGGTCCACTGCGCGCTGTCGAGCGAGACGTGGAACGTGGTTGCCACGCTGGTGATCAGCGGTGTCCCGAGGCTGCCGACGGCCGCCACGACGAGGGCGACGAACATCAGGGAGGGGACCAGCAGCCGCTCCTGGGCGCGCTGCGGGGAGCGGCGGGATGATCCTGCGATCACGGCCTCGTCCCTTCCCGCTTCTGGCCGTCCAGTGTGTCCAGACGCCGCAGCGCCGGCAGGGCGGCCGCCAGCGCCCGGACCTCGTCTTCGGTCAGCTGGTCGATCAACCGCTGGAACGCCTCGACGCCCGCCTGGCGCCGCGCCCGGACGTAGGACGCGCCGTCCTCGGTCAGGCACACCAGGGTGACCCGCTTGTCGGAGACGTCGCCCCGTCGCTCGACCAGCCCGGACTCCTCCAGCGCCCGCACCAGGACGGTCATCGCGGGCTGGGTGACGCCCTCGTGCGCGGCCAGGTCGGTGACGCGTCGCGGGCCGGTCTTGTCCAGCGTGGCCAGCGTGGCGGCGGACGTGAGGCTGAGGTCGCGCGGAAGGCGTCTTACGGCCCTGGTGGCCAGCTGGTAGAGCGCTGATCCGATGGCGGAGGACGCGCCTGGAGTGGCGTCGGGACTGCTCATGCGAGAAGCATAGCGCATTTATATTTATGCTCTATGTATCTTCGGTTCGGCTTGCCCATTCTGTGACATCCGATCAGAAACCTTGGCGGCGCGTTCCTGCGTGGTTCTGGCTGATTGCGGCTGTCTCCGCGCGCAGAACGAAGGGCCCTTGTCGTGGCTGCTGCCAGAACGCTCAAATGCACCGCCGCCCTGTTCGCCGTCTCCTGCCTCTCGCTCACCTCCTGTACCGGCGGTGGTAGCCCGACCGCAGGCGGGACGGCCCACGGCCCGGTCGCATCGGCGAGCGCCCCGCTGCCCTCGGGCGGCGCCGGGTCGCCGGTGGGCACGCCCAGCGAGTCCACCTCCACCTCCACATCCACCTCGGTTTCCGACTCGGTCTCCGCCTCTTCCTCGGCCACGAGCGCCGGCGGTGGCACGGGGGGAGGTACGCCGCAGTGCGGGGACGACGACATCCGGACAAGCTGGGGAGAGAGCACCAACGGCGATCCGAAGCAGTACTCGGCCGTGCTCTTCAAGAACGTCAGCCACCACACCTGCACCCTCCGGGGTTACCCGGGCGAGACGATCGTGGTCGGCGGGACCGTGATCAACGCGACCCGGGAGCTGAACGGTGACTTCGGCTTCACGTCTCGGCAGACCGGCCCGCCGCTCGTCACGCTGGTCCCCGGTGGCTTCGCGCACGCAGAGACCGGATGGAGTCTGCGGACCGGCGACCGCACCTGCTATCCGACGGGCTCCGGCGCGTTCGAGTTCACCGTCCCGAACACCACGCGCACGGTCATCCTGAGCTATGGCCATATCGGTGCGATGGGTATCTGCTCGGGCCTCGAGATCAGCCCGGTGCGGCCCGGGGTGTACGGCTGAGGTGCGTTCCCCGGCCCGGAGCGGATACGCCCGTTCGGGGTTTCGATCGGACTCGTCGGCCGTTCGGCCTCCTCCGGGCGGGCTCGGCGCCCTACCATCGCAGGCGGGTGGGTCACCCGATCGTGAGGAGGCCGAGTTCCTTGCTGCGTCGATTGCTTCACCCCGGCCGCAGGCTGGGCGCCCTGACAGCCTGTGCGGCGCTCGCCGTCGGCGCCCTGGCGGTGGGCGCGGACGCGTCTGTGCCGCCGCGCGATCCGGCCCTGGCCGGCCAGGCGGCCGCCATGACCGCGTTGACGTGCACCAACGCGAGCAAGCTCGCGGGGTGGTCGAACCAGCGGCTGGCCATGACGACTCTCGCCGTGCCCGCCTCGGAGACCGCCCCCGGCCAGGTCACGGCGGAGGTCGGCCAGGGAGCCGGAGGGGTGCTGCTGTTCGGCTCCCGCGCTCCGTCCGATCTGGGATCCCAGCTGGCCAAGCTGCGCAGCCACGTCCCCGGCCACCTCGGGCTGCTGGTGATGACGGACGAGGAGGGCGGCGGCATCCAGCGCATGGCCAATCTGGTCGGCTCCCTGCCCTGGGCCCACACCATGGGCGCCGACTGGTCCGCCGCGCGGATCCAGCAGGCGGTCCGCGCGGTGGCCGTCAAGATGGCCGCGGCGGGCGTCAACATGGACCTCGCCCCGGTCGCCGACGTCGACGGCCGGGCCGTCGTGCCGGGCGCGACCAACCCCGACGGCCTGCGCTCCTTCAGTGGCACCACCGCGACCGTCACCCGCGACACGCTCGCCTACATGGCGGGTCTGCGCAGCGGCGGCGTGATCCCCGTGGTCAAGCACTTCCCGGGCCTGGGCCACGCCAGCTACAACACCGACCTCGGGCCCGCCCACACCCTGACGTGGTCGACGGAGCGGGCCATCGCCCTGCCGCCGTTCACCGCCGCGATCGCGGCCGGAGCACCGGCGATCATGACCTCCAACGCCTCCGTCCCCGGCCTGTCCACCGCGCCCGGCAGCATCTCACCGACACTGATCACCGCCGAGCTCAGAGACAGGCTCGGCTTCCACGGGCTGGTCCTGACCGACTCCCTCAGCGCCGACGCCATTTCGGCCGCGGGCTGGAGCGTGCCGGGCGCCGCGGTGCAGGCGCTGCGCGCGGGAGCCGACATGATCCTCTTCGGGCCGGTGACCAACACCCAGGCCGAGACGACGGCCATCGCCGCCCGCATCGTGTCCGCGACCAGGAGCGGTCAGCTCTCCCGGTCCCGCCTGATCGACGCCGCAGGCGCGGTCCTCGCCGTACGCCACGTCAACCTGTGCTCCGGCTGAACGCCGTGGGCCGGTTCCGGCTACGCAGCGCGGGCGCGTGACCCGCCGGACGCACCGGGCTATCGACGGGAGAAGACCGCGACGTCGTAGCGTTCGCTCACGGGCAGCGGCCGGTCCGCCGGATCCACCGCGAGGACCCTGGCCCCTGCGATCCAGCGCGTCATGGCCGCGGAGAACATGCCGGTCCTCGCGCCGACCTCGATGACGGCCGGTGACGGCCGCTCCTGGTAGGAGGCGATGAGGTCGACCCAGGCGCGCAAGGAAGCCTCTGGCATGTCATTGCCGTGTGCGTAGGAGTCGGCCAGTCGCTGGTCGTCGTAGGCGGGGCTCATGTGAACCGATCTTTGTCCACCGGTCGGAAGCCGACAAGACCGCGTCGGGCCGGGTGGAACGTCACTGTCCGACTACAAGACCTGTACGGACAGCAGCATGTGAAACACCTTCACATCACAAGCATTGACGCGGACATGCGCGCCGGACGATAGTTTCGACCGGTCTACACCAATCCTCCGCGCGTGCGGACGCGGGGCCCAGTCAATCCCTTGGAGTGACTCTTGCTCTCACGACGCGCCTTCCTCACCGCCACAGCGACAGCCTCCGCAGCCGCGCTCACCGCCCCGGCCTGGCTGCCCGCCCTCGCCGCCCCGGCGGCGGCCGCCGTCTCGCTGCCGGTCACCCTCCAGAACAACTCCGGCTCCGGCGCCCCCGTCTACGCCTACATCTCCGGCGCCGACACCACCGGCTGGCCCGGTTTCGTCACCGCCGACGGCTCCTTCCAGCGCCTGCCCAACCCCTCGGCCACGCTCACCCCCACCCCCGACTACTCCATCGCGCTCGGCGCGTCGGGCAGTTCCACCACCGTCAACATGGCCGAGTACGTGATCGGCGGCCGCGTCTGGTTCTCGACCGGCAACAAGATCAAGTTCTTCGTCAACCCCGGCACCGTCCCCGGCCTGGTCCAGCCCGGTTTCACCAGCTCCGACCCCAACTGGCTCACCGACTGGACCTTCTGCGAGTTCACCTACAACAGCGCGAACCTCTACGCCAACATCAGCTACGTCGACCTCGTCGCCTCCCCGATCTCCATGCAGACCACCGGCAGCGTCGGCACCCAGACCGTCAGCCCCCTGCCCGCCGGCGCCCTCGCCTCCATCGCCTCGGGACTGATCAGCCAGCACGCGAACGACGGCGCGCCCTGGGACACCCTGGTGGCCAAGGACAGCAGCGGAGCGGTTCTGCGCGTCATGGCCCCCACCCATGCCACCACCGACTTCGGCAGCTACTGGAACCCCTACCTCGACCAGGTCTGGAGCCGCTTCACCAGCACACCGCTCACCGTCGACACCCAGTCCCAGGGCACCTTCACGGGCACGGTCTCCGGGGGAGTGCTCACGTTCTCCGGCCTGAACGACGACGGCGTCGCCTTCACCAAACCGAGCGCCGCCGACATCTTCAGCTGCAACAGCGGACCGCTCTACAACTCCGGCGGCGACGCCCGCGGCGCCGTGGCGGCACGCCTGGGAGCGGCCCTCAACCGCAGCACCCTCCTGCTGGCCGGCGGCGAGAACCAACCCGGCGGCGTCACCGCCTCCCAGTACTACGGCAACGCGATCACCAACCACTACGCGCGCCTGGTGCACCAGTACGCGACCATCGGCTACGCCTTCCCCTACGACGACGTCGGCCCCACCGGCAGCGCACCCGTCGACGGGCACCTCCAGGACCCCGCCCCCACCTCCTGGACGATCTCCCTCGGCAGCGGCGTCACCGGCTCCGGGGGCGGCGGGGGCGGGAACACGAGCGCCTACTCCACCATCCAGGCCTCCAGTTACTCCGCCCAGAGCGGTACCGCCACCGAGTCGACCTCCGACACCGGCGGCGGCCTCGACGTCGGCTGGATCTCCTCGGGCGACTGGCTCCAGTACAAGGGCCTCGCGTTCGGCAGCTCCTCCCCGGTCCAGGTCCTGGCCCGGCTCGCCTCGGGCGCCGCCGCGGGCGTCAGCGGCGCCGTGCAGTTCCGCCTCGACAGCACCACCGGCCCGGTCATCGCCGAGATCGACATCGCCAACACCGGCGGCTGGCAGAGCTGGCAGACGATCCCGATGAACCTCGGCGCCGCCGCCACCGGTGTCCACGACCTGTTCATCACCTTCAGCAGCGGAGGCACCAGCGACTTCGTCAACATCCACTGGTTCACCTTCTCCACCACCTGACACCTGCCCGGCCCCGCCCCGTCCTGCCCTGTCCTGCCCCGCCCCGGAAATCGCCTGGGCGGTCAGTGTGCAGCGTGAAGGGATGCCTGCTCAGGACAGGGGAGGCGGGGTGGGCACACTCCTTGGTCCTGCGCCAGGAGCAGGCCCCCGCCGACTTCGACGACGCGGACCTGTTGGGCGTCCCCGCCGGCGCGCCCCTGCTGCACCTGGAGCGCGTCCGGCTGCCGCATGTTCCGGGCCCCACCGTCCGTCCCAGTCCCGGCGCCGGCACGGGGTATCGGCCGTGGTCTTTCGGCCTGTCCGCAGGGCCGACCGGCCCTGCGGACGGCTCCTCACCCGCCGGACCGGGCCCGGCCCGCCCGGACCGCGGCACGGCAGACCCGGCAGGGATGCTAGAAAGCCCTGGTGATTGCTCATCCTCCGCAGCCCTCGACCGTGCGCGTCTTCGTCGCGCTGGCTCCGCCCGACGATGCCAAGGACGAACTGGCGGACGCCCTGCAGCCCGCCTACGAGAAGTACGCCCACCTGCGGTGGAACCGGATACAGGACTGGCACATCACCCTCGCGTTCCTCGGCGAGCTCCCCGTCGCGGCCGTCCCGCTCCTGCAACCGGCGCTCGCCCGGCTGGCCGCGGACCGCCTCTCGCTGGGACTGGGCCTGAACGGCGGCGGCCACTTCGACGAACGCCTGCTGTGGAGCGGCATCACAGGGGACCTCGACGCGCTGCACGTCCTTGCCGACGAGGTCCGCACCACCGTCCGGGACTGCGGCGTCACCTTTCAGGAGCGCCTGCTGCGTCCCCACCTGACGCTGGCCCGGGGACGGCGTGGTCAGCAGGCCGACATCCTGTCGGCGGCCGCGAGCCTCGCCGGCTTCACCGGCCGCACCTGGCAGGCCGAGCGCCTCCACCTGGTGGGCAGCAACATCGGCCGCGGTCCGGGAGTGATCCGCTACCGCGACATCGAGTCCTGGCGGTTCGCCGCCGGGTCCTGACGCGTCTGTGCTGATCCGTCAACCGGGGACGCAAGGCATTCACCCGTGACCTGATCGGCGCCACATCCCGTTGAACACCCCGGAGCATCAGCGGAGCGAAGCCCCGGGAAGGCAGTCAGGCGAGCATGGGACCAAGCGCGATGCGCTGTGCACGGGTCCCTCGTACGCTCGCGACCTCCCCTCCGAGCCGATCGGGTGACTCCTGGGGGAAACGGCTGGGTCGAGCGCGGTCCCGCCACACCACCCGGAGCACCATGGCGAGGAGACGTGCCGGTACCGGTCACGGCACCGCTAAAGGCTCCCTGGCCGCCGCCTTCCCCTCGGGGTGGGGCTCGACAACCGTCCGTCATGCCTTCTCGGAGTCCCCATGTCAGTTTCCCAGCCGTCCTCTGTTCAGCAGTCCACCGGTGGTCCGGCGGTCCTGGAAGAGGTGCCCGGGTGGTTCTACAACGTCGACCGGGTGCTGTTCGTCTGGCTGCTCGAAAGGCAGGCGCGCCTCGGTACGAGCGGCAACCTGATCGAGATCGGCGCCTATCTCGGGCGTAGCGCGATCCTGATCGCCGACCACCTGCGGCCGGGGGAGTCCTTCACCGTCTGCGACCTGTTCGACTCGGCCGCGCCGGACGAGGCCAACTCCACGGAGATGGACACCTCGTATCGCAGCACACTCACCCGTGAGGCGTTCGAGCGGAACTACCTGGCCTTCCACCAGGAGCTGCCCGACATCGTCCAGGCACCCTCGTCGGTGCTGGCGGACGGGCGGATCTCCGCGCGTTCGGCCCGGTTCATCCACATCGACGCCTCCCACCTCTACGAGCACGTCATCGGCGACATTCAGTTCGCCCGGCAGGCCCTCACCGACGAGGGCATCGTCGTACTGGACGACTACCGGTCCGAGCACACCCCCGGTGTCAGCGCGGCGGTCTGGGAGGCCGTCCTGGCCATGGGCCTCAAGCCCGTCACGGTGTCCAACCAGAAGTTCTACGGCACCTGGGGCGACCCCGCGCCCCTCCAGGACGCGCTCGCCGCGGACCTCGCCGGCCACACCGGCCTGACGATCCACGAGGAGCGGGTCCGCGGCCTGCGACTGCTGCGCTTCCGCGGCGGGTCCGGGCTCAACCCTCCGGCCTTCCGCCCCTCCCGCTTCTACGACCCGATCGCGGCCGAGGCCTCCGCCCGGGCCGCGGCGGAGCAGAAGGGCGGCAAGCGGCGCACAGAGGCCCAGAGCAAGCCGGCACCCTCGCTGCGCACGCGTGCCTCGCGCCTGGCCGTCGACCTGCTGCCGCCGATGGCGGTGCGGGCGATCCGTCGGGCACGCCACCGGTAACGCCCGTGCCGACCACGGCCGTGACGCGGGGGCAGCCGGGAGAGCTCCGCTCCCGTGCAGGCGCGAGGGTGAGACTGCTGGCCGGGCGAGGTTCGTCCGGGGTGTGCGCCGCGCTCCTGGGATATCTCTTTGTCCGGCTCGTCGGTGTCGCGATGCTGGCGGTCTACGGCGCCCGGCGTCATGTCGATGTGGTGCGGCGGCTCGGGAGTCTGTGGGACGCGGGCTGGTACGCCCGCATTCTGGTGGACGGGTACGGACCTGCGGACCGGCTGCACGGACTGCGGGTCATCCCGTACAGCCGACGGGCGTTCTTCCCGCTGCTGCCCTGGCTCGGCGCCGCCGTCCATGACCTCTCGCCCCTCGGCCCGGGGACGGCGATGGTCGTGGTCTCCTCCCTCAGCGGGATCGCGGCGGCCTGGGGCAGCTACGCGCTGGCCCGCCTCCTGTACGGGCACCAGGTCGGCGTGGTGACGGCGATGCTGTGGGGGATGCTGCCACTGGCCGTGCTGGAGAACACGGCGTACACCGAAGCCCTCTTCACGGCGCTGTGCGTGTGGACGCTGTACGCCGTGCAGACCGGGCGGTGGCTCCTGGCCGGTGTGCTCTGCCTGTCCGCCGGGCTGGTGCGGCCGAGTGCCCTGGCGTTGGTGTCCGCCGTGTGGCTGGCCGCCACGCTGCGGCTGTGGGCGCTGACGCGCGAGCGCCCCGTCCGCGTCGTGCGCTGGTCCGCTCCCTTGGCCGCTGCCGCGCTCGCCCCACTGGGGTGGCTCGGCTTCGTGACGTACGTGGCGTACGCCGACCATGCGTGGGACGCGTACTTCACCATCCAGCGGGCGTGGGGATCCTCCTTCGACGGGGGTCTGGGCACGCTCCACTGGTACGGCCGGTTCTTCCTGAGCGGCGCCGACCGCCCCTTGCCGTACGCCGTCGCCGCCTTCTCGACGCTGGTCTACCTGCTGCTGTTCTTCGTCAGCGTGATGCACCGCCAGCCGCCCGCCCTGCTGATGTTCTCCGGCGCGCTGCTGGTGCTCGACCTGGGCAACGCCTCGCCCTTCCCGCCGCTGGCCCGGTTCCTCATGCCGGCGATTCCGCTCCTCCTTCCTCCCGCCGTGGGCCTGGTCCGGCTCAGGTCCCGCTCCACTCGCTACGGCGTACTGGCCTTCGGCGTGGCGCTGTCGGGGGTCTACGGCATCCACGTCGCCTTCCTCGCCGGCGCTCCCCTGTAGGGACCTGACCTGAGCCGGGGCCGGGCGCCCCGCCCCGCCCCGCCGGATCACGGACGCGCGGAGCGGGTCGCCGCCGATGAGGAATGGTCAGTGCCCCGCTCAGTCAGGGACGTTAGGCCCCAGCGCAGGTAGTCATGACAGGCCGTCACCTCTGCCTATAGTGATCGCCATGACCGACCCGCGCCCCACCTCGGCCTTCCACGCGGCCAACGTCGACCCCGCGGTCACCGACCGCCTCGTCCTCGCGCTGGACACCCAGGCCGCCAACGCCGGCGTGCGGCGCCTGCGTGCATGGGCGCACACCCGTCTCGCCCCGCGTCCGGGGGAGACGGCACTGGACATCGGGTCCGGGACGGGGTCGGAGACCCAGGTGCTCGCCGCCGCGGTCGCGCCGGGCGGCACCGCGCTCGGGCTCGAACCCCACCCGGGCCTGCGTGCCCTGGCGGAGCGGCGCGCAGCGGACGCTGTCAGCCCGGCCCGGTTCCTGGACGGTGACGCGCTCGCCCTGCCGCTGGACGACGCCGGCGTCGATGTCGTCCGGTGCGAACGGGTCCTGCAGCACCTCGCCGATCCGGCGCGAGCCGTGGCCGAGATCGCCCGCGTGCTGCGCCCGGGAGGCCGGGTCGCCCTGCTCGACAGCGACTGGGCCACCTTCGTCCTCCACCCCGCCGGCCCGGAGATCCACCACGCACTGGCCTCCGTGACCCGGGCGGCCGCCGCCACCCCGCACGCCGGACGGCACCTGGCGGGTTGGCTCGCCGAGGCGGGCCTGACCGTCGACCACGTCGGCGCCGACGTGCTGCTCCACGATCCCCGGACCGTCACCTGGCCGCTCGTGCGAGGGCTGGTCGCAGCCGCGCTCCAGCAGCACCTGGTCACCGAGGAGCAGCGGGACACGCTGTACGCCGATCTCACGACAGCGGCCGAACAGGGCGCCTTCCACCTGTCGGTCACCATGTTCGCGGTGGTCGCCCACCGGCCCGCCTGACCCACCGCCCCGTCAGCCACACCCGGTCCTCCCGGACCGCCGACCATTCTCAAGGAACCTGCCATGACCGCCGCGCCGTTCGCCGACCGTTTCGCCGACCTGCCGGTCCGGAGATTCGGTCTGGGCACCGCCGCTGTCGGACGCCCCGGCTACATCACCCTCGGCCGGGAGCTCGACCTTCCGGCCGAACGGACCGTCGAGGCGTTGCGCGAGCGCACACACGCGCTGCTCGACAGCGCCTACGCCGCGGGCGTGCGCTACTTCGACACGGCCCGCTCCTACGGACGCGCCGAGGAGTTCCTCGGCGACTGGCTGGCAGCCCGCCCCGAGGCCGCCGCCGAGGTGGTGGTGGGCAGCAAGTGGGGCTACACGTACACCGCCGACTGGCGCACCTCGGGCGTGCCCGCGCATGAGATCAAGGAGCACTCGGCGGCGGTGTTCGACCGTCAGATCGCCGAGACCCGGGCCCGGCTGGGCAGCCGCCTGGACGTGTACCTTGTCCACTCCGTCACCCCCGACAGCCCGGCCCTCACCGATCCGGCGCTCCACGCCCGCCTCGCGGAGCTGGCCGCGAAGGGCGTCCGGGTCGGGCTGTCCACCAGCGGACCGGGACAGGCCCGCGCCCTGCGGGCCGCGCTGCGTGTGGCCGTGGACGGCAGGGCGCTGTTCAGCGCCGTGCAGGCCACCTGGAACCCGCTCGAGCCCTCCGCCGGCCACGCGCTGGCCGAGGCACACGCGGCGGGCTGGCTGGTCGTGGTGAAGGAGGCCATGGCCAACGGCCGGCTCGCCGGCCGCAGCGCCACCGGACCCGACACCGCCGCCCTGCGCGCTGTCGCCGCCCGCACGGCCTCCTCCCCGGACGCGGTCGCTCTCGCTGCGGCCGCCGCCCAGCCCTGGGCGGACGTCGTCCTGTCCGGTGCGGCCACCGTGGAGCAGTTGTCCTCCAACCTCGCGGCGGCCGATCTCACTCTCGGCGCCGCCGACCTGGCCGATCTCGCTCCGCTGGCCGAAGTCCCCGAGGAGTACTGGCGTACCCGCGCCGCACTGCCCTGGGCCTGAGCGGCTTCGCTTGCGAACTCCCGCTGGGCGCAGGGCACGAGCCGGTGGCCAGGCGTCGGCGGCTTGGACGGCGTGCAGGCGAGCGAGCACACTGTGGCCTGCAAAGTCGCGCCGTGGACGCGCGACAGGGAGGAATCGGAGGGGACATGAGCGACGACCCGGTACAGAACCTCGAAAGACTCGCCGAGCTGCATCGGCGTGGTGATCTGAGTGACACGGAGTTCGAGGACGCGAAGCGTCAGCTGCTTCAGCGCGGCGCAGCCGGGGGGACGGTGACGGCCGAACCCATCCCAGCGCCCCGCATGTTCGACACCCGGCCGCCGATGCCGCAGTACGAACCCGCCGAGGACGCACCTGTCGCGCCGGCCCGCATGTCGGCCGGCAAACGATGGACCCTCGCCCTGATCGCCACCGTGGTGGTCGGCTTCGTGCTCGGCATCGCCCTGCTCGTCGTGGCCGAGGTCGCCCCGTCCACGGCTGGGTGGACGACGCAGTTCGTGTGTGCGAGCGGGCAGCACCTCATCACGAACGGCGGCGTGGTCCACAGCAACGGCGGCTCCGCGCAGGGCTCCACGCACTTCTACTGCGCGCCCACCGGACAGCAGGTCACCGGCCTGGAGCTACTCTCGATGCAGGAGAAGAGCGGGAACGTCCTCGGCCTGTCCATGCTGCTCGGCTTGCTGATCGCGGCTGGGCTTGTCTTCCTCGCGACCGGGCTCCTCACCCTGCGCTCCAGGGCACGCGCGCGGGTGTGAGGCCCTCGCCGGATCCGGGTCATCAACGCCGCCGGCGAGCCTCGACCCGCTGAGGCGCCCCGGGCCGCCCGCGTCCTCCTCGCCGTCGGCGCGGGCGTTGACGCGGGCGGCGGCCGCGTCTCCGACGGGACTTAAGCCTCTGCGCCGACGCGGTCCGACGCCCCTACGGTCGAAGGCGACACGACGAAGGGACATCCGTAACCCAACCGGTTCGCGCCTTCCGCACCACGTCGTGGAGTTCGACGCCGCCCTCCCGCCCGTCGACGCCCGCGCCGCTCACCGGCCGACCGGCTGACGGCCCGCACGCCGGCGGCCGTCCGGTCACACCACTCGGCACCTACCCGCACGGCCTGCCCCGCCCTACGCTCCCGGCTGTGTCCATACCGAGCAACGAACCGGGCACCTGCCTTTGGGCCGCCGAAGCTGAGATCCTCGCCGTCGAAGAACGCCGCGCGCTCCTGGTCGACCACCGCGTTACCGCGCCCCGCTGCCGACTCACCCGAGGCGGGGGCCAGTGGTCCGAACAGTTGTCGAAACGCGCGTGGCGCCCTCCTCGCGACCGGGTGTCGCCAAGGGCAAGGCCGCATCCCTGCCCGGGGACAGCGTCGTCGTGTCCCGCCAGCGCCATCCTGCCCCCGCCTCCGACGCGGCGGACCGCGGGGGCCAGGCGACGGGTTCCTGGCGCACGATCCGGCGCAGCATGCCCGGGTATGCCCACCGGTGCCCCTCCCCCGCCGTGGCCGAAGACGTGGTCAACGATCGACGGTCCGCACCCAAACGACTAGGCTTTTGCATGAGCATGCAAATGGTCTGCGTTCGGGCTCGTCAGCACTCGCGGGGGGATGCCAGATTGATACGGCTCGGTCTGTCGACGGTTGATCTGGAGCGGGTCAGGGTCGCCGACGTGCCCGACTTCGGGCAGGAGCTGGCGCTGGGTGGGGATCAGCTGGCCGGCCGGGCCAGCACCCGGAGGCTGGCGGCGTGGCGGCTGGAGGTCGCCCGTGGTTGGAATCCGAGCCACAGCCGGTTGTTCGATCTGTACGCGAGTGTCTACATTCCAGCCTTCTTCGCCCCGGCGGCCGATGCGGCACCGTCCGGGATCCGCCCTGAATGGCCGCCGGCCACCGCTCACTTGAGGGACCTGGCCCGATCCGGTGCGCTGACTCCGTTCACCCGCGCGCTCGCCGACGGCCATGCGGGGGCGGTGAACGCGCTGAACCGCGCTGTCGGCGACTTCCGAGCCACCGGTCTGGAGCCCTACCGTCGGAGGATCACCTCTGCCGTCGCCACCGCGTCAGCCACGGCGAGCGTCCGCGCGGTGCTCGGTGGGAGCGGCGACATGCTGAACTCCCTGCATCCGTCGATACGGTGGGACGGTCGCAGGCTGTACCTGAACACTCTCGTCGACGCCGAGGAGTCGCTCGAAGGGCGTCCGCTGATCTTCCAGCCCACAGCGCTGGCCGGCCGAATCGCGTTCGATCCGCGGGCGGACTCGGTCACGGTCATCTATCCCGCGACAGTGGACTCCATCACGCGGGACCCCGAGCTCCGAGCTCCGGCGCCGGCCTTGGTGTCGCTCCTGGGCGCGACAAGGGCGGCGGCACTGGTTGCCGTGGTCAGGACACCGACCCTGACCACGGGACGGCTCGCGGTGACGCTCGGGGTTTCCGCCGCGGCCGCCTCACGACACGCCTCCGTCCTGCGCGATTCCGGGCTCATCGCGACGGTCCGCGACGGCCAGTCGGTCCACCACGCCCCGACCCGGCTCGGCGCCGACCTCGTACACGGAACGGCAGCCCAGCAACCCGCCTGACGCGCGCCGGTCCAGGCACAGGCACCGGGCACCGGGATCCGCTCTCGGTCAGACGGTGACGCGGAAGGCGTCTCCGGATTGCAGGATCGAGGTGGCGTTCAGCACCCGGTTGTCGAAGTAGAAGTTCTTCAGGAGTGCCCCCTGGCTGTCGTTCTCCCGTTGGGGGACCCAGGCGTAGCCGTTGCGGGGCCCGTTCCCGCCCTCGGCGGTGGTGGCGAAGGGGTACTCGTCGCAGGACGGCTTGTTCTCCTCGTTCGACAGGGGCAGGGGCCAGCCCTTGGGGGGCCGCCACTCGGCAGGCAGCTTCGCCCTGCCGCACAGCGCCCTGCGGTTGATGTCGTCAAGGTAGCTGTTGCGGTGCAGTACCTTCGGCGCGCCCTTGCCCTGCAGGCTGCGGATGCTCTGGGAGATGAATCTCAGTTGGTTCATGGTGGTGATCGTCGGGATGAAGTCCGGCACGACGCAGCCGGCCCGGCGGCCGTTGAACAGGTCGTCGCAGCGGATGGGGGTGTTGGCGCGCACGGCGAAGGCCCAGGGGGTCGCGCCCGCCATCTCTCCGGTGAAGATGAACAAGGCCCGGCTGGTGTCCACTGTCCGTGTGGTGTTGGTGAAGTGAATGGCACCCTTGATGTGATAGCCGAGGATCACAGGCCCGGACACGATGCCGGAGGAGGAGCACGGACTGCCGCAGGTGGCGGTGATCTGGTCGAACATCCCGGCCGCCGTCGGCGACATGCGAGTCGTCACGACGTCGATCTCGGCAGTGTAGGTGTTGCTGTTGGTCGCGGTGCGCCAGGTGAGAGTCCCCTCTTCCAGGGCGACACCGATCACCCCGCTGCCGATCCTGACCTCGACCAGACTGTGGATGGACTCGCACGAGGTCGTCCGGGAGTCCTCGCAACCGGCGGCCCTCGAGACCGCTCTGTCATCCGAGAGTTGAATGCGTCCAGAGGCTCGGGCGGGTGGAGCCGAGACCACTGCGGGCGCCAGAGCCACCAGGGTCAGGGCCAGGCTCGCGAGCATGCACGTGAGAATAGGACGATGTCTTGACATCGGTCTCCCTTCGTCTACGAAGGGAGACTATGGGGGCGGGTTCGTCGCGTCCGGGAGGCGCGCATCCGCAACACCGGTCGTGCCGGTATGCCTGATGGTGACCCCGCATGCATGACACTGTCGACGCTGCGTGCGTGTGACCTGGGGGAGAGAGCCGGGGCGCGTGTCAGGACGCGAGGGGGGCGATCTTGGCCAGTGGTCCGCTCTTGGTGGTGCCGTTGGTCATGGTGATGGTGACGGTGCCGTCCGAGGCCTGCTTCTTGTTCGCGACGGGCCACCACGCGATCCAGCGTCCGTTCTGGATCAGTGCCTTGGCGGCGTGGCCGGCGCTGGTGACGGTCACGTCCCGTACGTCGGCGCCGGTGAAACCGCTCGCGTAGGCGGTGACGGAGGCATCGCCGAACGCGCCGGAGGTGTCCAGGACGACGGCTTGGCCGGGCAGGGAGACGGGACCACCGGGGGCTGGGTCGACAGCCTCGGTGAGCCCGGCCCCGTGGCCGTCGGTCACGCACAGCTGGAGGTTCACCCCGGCGGACCAGATCTCGGCGCGGCTCGGGTCGGAGCCGCCTGTCAGTAGCGTCAGGTGGTGGTCCGGGTCCAGTCCTGCGGCTTGGAGGTGCTGGCTGCACCAGGTGGCGCCGGCCGAGGCGGTACTGCTGCCCGTGTGGTCGGAGGCGGCGTACCAGCCCAGCCCTGCGGCCAGGGTGACGGCCGTGGCGATGGCGGCCAGGAGACGGGAGTTGCGTGCTTTCACCCAGCCTATTCCCCACCACCGTCCGGGTCCGGGGCAACCCCTGGCCGGGGGGTACGGGGGTGGGAAAAGGACCCGCCGAAGGAGGGGGGACGAGGCGAATTGACAGGTGGAAGGCTCGCCCGGACATCTCCACCGCTGATGGGAAGAGCGTTATGCGCATCACCAAGAAGCTCGCCGCCGGCGTCGCCGGCCTGGCGATGGTCGCCGGTGTGTCCCTGGCCGGGGCCGGTAGCGCCTCGGCCAACACCGCTGTCGGCTGCGGCACCTCGACGGCCCCGATCCTGGTTTCGCACCCCGTCTCGATCATGGACGACGGCAACCGGCTGGGCCAGCTGTACCTCGGCTACTTCGCCGACTGCAAGGGCGTCTACGCCGAGATCCACTGGGACTTCGGGCCGACGGCCCCGGTGCAGCCCAACCAGGCGGGCGAGGGTGGCATGTCCGTCTACCGTCCTGCCGGCACCGTCTACGTCGAAGGCGAGAACAAGGACGGCTTCCCAGGGACCACCTTCGCCAAGGACCACCTGGACGGCACTTTCACCACCTCGCCGATCGAGGACATCCACCACAACCGCTGGGGCGGCACCTACGCTGCCCCGCTCAAGTTCCTCCCCGACGTCGACCTGACGGTCTACGAGACCGACACGGGCTGGCACCAGTCCACCAACTGCACGAACAAGCACATGTGGGGCAACTGGCACACCTTCTCCGACGGTGGCTGGGGCTCGGGCATCTACCTGTCCTGCACCTGACGCCCGCTGAGCAGCGCGCCTGCCTTGAGGAATTGATGGGGCAGGCGCGCTCGTGTTCCCACCAGCTCGTGTGGCATGAATGTGCGTCAGGGCGTCGCGCCCAGGGTGATCAGTGTCGCGCTGAATGCTGGGAGTGCCACTCGGCAGGCTTGCGGCGGGCGCAGGTGATAGGCGGCGAAGAGGTTCGGTTCGTTCTCGCAGGCGAGGGCGTCCAGTCTGGGCCCCAGCGCGGCGGCCACCTCGGTGGCGTCGGCAGCGGCAGCGGCCGCAGTCGGGGTGGGTCCGGCCAGGTTCTCGCTGTAGAGCATGGTCCAGTCGGCGGCGTTTGCCAGTCCTCGGAGGCCTCCGAGCGCCGCAGCGTCCGCTCCGGCGTAGAAGCGGTCGACGGAGTTGCCGCCGAAGCGCAGTTGGCCCGGCCCCAGGTTGCGCAGCAGTTGGGGCAGGTTGCCGTGTCGTCGAAGCGTCCGCTGTTCACTCCTCCGCCGGGCGCCTGTGATTCGAAGGACAGGCCCAGGAAGCCCGGACCGATCCTGCCCTGCGGTGGGCCGTCGTCGACCACGACCACGGCCTGAACGGCGCCCGACGCCTGCTGCGCGGCGGCGGTCGCCGGCCCGGACAGCAGCCAGACCATCCCCAGCATGGCCGAGGTGTCCTTCCTGGCGCGGATGGCTGCACCTGCGACCCGCCCGCGCACGATGTCTGCCCCGACTGCGACGGGCGCGGCTACCCCGACGAGGACCTGGACCCGGCCACCGACATCGGTGCCTATCTCCTCGCCATCCTCGACGGCCTCACCTGCCCAACCTGCCAGGGCGCCGACGGCCATGTTCCCCACAGCGCGTACTGCCCGGTTCGGCAGCGACCCCAGAACTGACACGAACCCGTCGGCGGCCCCGGCCCGGAGTCCTGAGAGACGGATCACCGGAAGAACGCCGGGGTCATGAGCGCCGCGCCGCGCCAGCGCAAGGCGTGGCCGCAGGTTGGCACACGGTCATGTGAACCGACGAGGAGAACGTCGGTGCTGAGCCGGCGGCTTGGCGATCCGTCATCCCTTCCACGCAGCCCAGTGCCGAGATCTACTCGTTCACCCTGGGGCGGTGGTGGGCCCCGGGCTCCTTCGCTCAACCGGAGAAGGCCGTGAACGGGCGAGCGGGGCCAGTAGGGGACTCGTGGGGGACGAGATGGGCAGCCGCCCCTGTGCGGAGCATGCCTGGCAAAAAGGTGCAAACACCGGAACTCTGGCATTCTTTGCATCCAGAATATGAGACGTCTTGACGGTGAACATCTGGGGGCTGGTACGGTCCAATCAAGATCCTCGCGGGGGAGGTATTCTCATATTGCATACGTGTGCGCTCCATCTTTTCTGACCAATTTTGGCAAAAGGATCCAGAGATCTTGCACAGCAATTCATTCGGCCTCTCTGTGCCGAATCCAAAATACGGGCTCGTGATCTGCGGGGGCGGCCCGGCCGGAATCGGCCCCATTCTTGCCGCGGCGCGGACCGGACAGCTGAAAGAGCTGCTCGACCTCGGCGTCCTGCTGGTCGAACCGGCGCGTATCGGCCCTGGTGCACTGCGGCGACACCAGATCGTCGCGAACTCGCTGGGGGGCGCCTTCCTGGAATGCCTGGATGTTCTGGACGAACTCGGATTCCGGGGAGTCCGGAATTCCAGGCCGACACTCGAGCTCGTTCGCCACGCTGACGAGTATCCGCCACTCTCGGTGGTCGCAGATTTTCTGGAGCTCGTCGGCGACTATGTGTGGCGGCTTCTCCGGGACCACCCGTCCTGCGCTGTGCTGACCGGTGCAGAAGTGCAACGAATTGAATTGCATGAGAATCTCGGCCTGGATCTCACAATATGCCGTCTCAGTGACCGGACCACCAAGGTGGTGCGCGCGGACCGTGCCGCCCTGGTGATGGGCGGAATGCCACTGCATGTCGAGGGTGCCGTCGAGGTGGCGCCGGGGCTGATGGTCGACCGCTCGGATCCCCGAGTCTGTCATGCCCATGAGATGATCGCGGGGGCGCGACCCCTCCCGGAATCCGGTCGGGTCGTCGTCCTGGGTGGCTCGCACAGCGCCTGGTCCGTGGTCCGACAGCTGACGCGGGGCTCCTCGCAGCCGGACCGTGAGGTCACCGTGCTGCACCGCACGCCTATCCGGCTGTACTACCCGTCGGCGCAGGCCGCGCACGCGGACGGCTATCCGTTCGATCCGGACGTGGACGTGTGCCCGCTCAGCGGGCGAGTCAACCGCTACGGCGGCCTGCGCGGCCCGGCGAGGGAACTGGCCCGTGCCGCACTCGGCCACGAGACCGGCCCCGCGGGCCGGGTGAGGACCCTCCAGGTACCGGTACAGGTACAGGTGCAGGGCGCCGACAGCGCCGCAGCGGCCCGCGCCGCACTCGCGGCGGCCGACGTGATTGTCCTGGCCACCGGCTACCAGGCGGCCCTGCCCGAGCTCGTCGACGCCCAGGGACAGCCGATCCGGCCGGCCGTCGACGCGACCGGCACCGTGGTGTCGTCGCGCGTCCGGCTGGTCGACGCCAACGGCACGGAGTACCCGCAACTGCTCGGCTACGGCCTCGGAGCGGGCCTGCCCGCTTCCACGGTGGCCGGAGGCGAGGCGAGTTACCACCGAAGGGCCGACGGGGTCTGGCTGTACCAGAACGACATCGGGGACCTCGTCGTCGACGAGCTGCTGCATCCCGCGACCGCCGCGCCTCTGGCGTCCTGCGCTTCCGTATCCGCTTCCACGCCCCGGCAGGCCACTCATGCATGACACAACTTCGGCTCCGCGCAAGGCAGTCGTCCTGGCGGCAGGGACCGGCAGCCGGCTGGGCGCTCTGGGGCCCAAGCCGCTGACGCTGGTCCACGGGCGTTCGATCCTGCACCGCTCGCTGGACAACCTCGCAGCCGCAGGCGTGCTGGAGACCGTGATCGTCGTCGGCCACCAGGCCGACCGCATCCGCTCCGCGATCGGGGCCGAGCACGCGGGCATGGCGATCACCTACGTCGAGTCGGACCGGTTCCGGGAGACGAACAACGCCTACTCCCTGTGGCTGGCGGCCGAGCACCTGAGCGAGGACGTCTATCTCGTCGAGGGCGACGTGGTCTTCGACCCCGCCCTGCTGTTCGAGCTGGAGAGGGTGCCGGGCGGAGGCGTCCTGGCCGTGGCGCCCTGGAGGCGCGGACTCAGCGGGACCGTCGTGGCCCTGAACACGGACGGCCGGATCGAACGCTTCCTGGTCGGCGCGCAGGAGGCGGAGGTCCTGGAGAACCTCGGTCCGGTCTTCAAGACCGTCAACATCTGCCTGCTGCGCGGGGACTTCCTGCGCACGCAGTTCCTCCCCCGGCTGGAGGCGCTGATCGGCGGCGGAGGCACGCAGTCCTACTACGAGGTCGTGCTCGCCGAGGCGGTTCACGAGGGCGCGGCGGAGTTGGCGGCGGCGGACTGCCGCCACCTGTCCTGGTTCGAGGTGGACGACCTCACCGACCTCGACGCGGCCTGCTACCTGTTCGGCTCCGACGACGAGCGCCTGGACTTCCTGCGCAAGCAGTACGGGGGTTACTGGCGCCACGACGTCGTGGACCACCGGCTGCTGTACAACCTGTACTTCCCGCCGGACCGGCTGATCGAGGAGCTGAAGGCCGACCTGCGGCCGGCCGTGGTCCACTATCCGGTGGGGCATGCGGCGCTGCAGCGACTGCTGGGCGCGGTGGTGCGCCAGCCCGCCGAGTGCCTGGTGATCGCCAACGGAGCCTCGGAACTGATCAAGATCCTTGGCCGGACCCTGGGCCGCGTGGCCCTGGCCGTGCCGGGGTTCAACGAGTACGAGGCGGTGTTCGACGAGGCGCAGATCGAGCGCATCGAGCTGCAGGCCCCCCTGTTCGAGCTGGACGTCGCCGCCTTCACCGCCCAGGCGCGCGCTGCGCAGGTCGACGCGGTGGTGATCACCTCGCCCAACAACCCGACAGCGATGGCGGTTCCGCGCGCCACGCTGGTGCAGCTGTGCACGGCGCTGGGTGAGCACGGGACGACCCTGGTGGTGGACGAGTCCTTCGTCGACTTCTGCGAGCCGGGCCAGTCCCTGGAGAACGAGATCCAGAACTTCCCCAACCTCGTGATCGTCAAGAGCATGAGCAAGGCCTACGGCATCGGCGGCCTGCGCCTGGGCTACCTGCTGGCGCAGCGGCAGGCGGCGCACAGGATCCGGGAGCAGCTCCCGATCTGGAACGTCAACGGGCTGGCGGAGTCGTTCCTGCGCCTGTTGCCGCACTACCAGGCGGACTTCCGCGACAGCTGTGCTCTGGTGCGCCGTGACCGGCAGGAGTTCAGCGCGATGCTGGACCGGGTGCCCGGCCTGACCGTCTTCCCGTCCGACGCCAATTACCTGATGGTGCGTCTACCGGAGGGCGCCGACGGGCCGTCGGTCTGCCGTGAGCTCTTCGCCGGGCACGGCATCCTCACCAAGCACTGCGGCGGCAAGTCCATGCGTGACGGGGAGCAGTTCCTGCGGATCGCCTGCCGGGGTGGGGCGGAGAACCAGGCCTTCGCCGACGCGCTGGCCGCCGTGCTGCGCGCCGCCACCGATGCCAACCGTCTCGTGTCGGCACAGCCGGCCCTCTCGGCAGGCTGAGGCGACCCGATGACCACAACTCGCACGCTGCGGCCGGCCGAGGGCGCCGAACGGCCCCCCGCCGCTTTCACCGTCGCTCTCGCCACCCTGCTGCACCGCTTCCTCGGGCGGGAGCTCACCGTCCGGCTGACCACGGCCGACGGTACGCGGTCCGGTGGCCTGGCGGCGGTGGCCGACGCCACGCTGATGGCCCGCACCTTGGCCGAGGTCGTCGGGGACGGCGCGACCGAGGCCGGCACGGCGGACGACGAGCCCGAGCTCCACGTCCTGTTCGAGGCGGCCGAAGGACCGACATCGCGCATGACGGTCGAGGTGGCCGAGCACCTGGACGACGGGGTGCTGACCGACCTCGCGCTGGCACGGGTGGAGCACCTCCTGGCCGAGGCCGCCCGCCATCCGGGTCTGCCGCTGGCGCGGCTCAGTGCGGTCACACCGCGGGATCTGGTCCGGCTGGCGGAGCTCTCCGCCCCTCCGGCCGGGCCCGAGCCGCGTCCCGGACTCCCGGAGCAGCCCGTCCACGCCCTGGTGGCGGCTGCCGCCACGGCGCGGCCGGACGCCGTGGCCGTGGCGGAGGGGGAGCGAACGGTCAGCTACGGCCAACTCCTCGCGGACGCGGAGGCGGTCGCCGCGCGACTGGCCCGGGCCGGTGCGGAGCCCGGCACGCTGGTCGGGCTCATGGCCGACCGCGGCATCGCCGCAGTGACGGCGTTGCTCGCGGTCTCGATGACGGGGGCGGCTGTGCTGCCGCTGGACCCCGCGTATCCCGGACCCCGGCTCGCTCACATGCTGGACGACTCGAGGATCGTCGCGGTGCTGGTCCCGCCGCAGCACCGTGACCGCCTGCCCCAGGGCCTGCCGGACGTCGTGCGGGTCCTTGACCTCACAGCCGGTGGCACCGGCGGCACCGGTGTCACCGGGGCGGAGGACAGTTCGACGCCTGGGGCGCACCCGCAGGCCGACTCCCCGGCCGGCTCGACCGAGGGCTCCCCGGCCGGCTCGACGGACGGCTCCCCGGACGGCTCGACGGACGGGGCGGACCCGGTCGGCTGCGGCCCGGCCGACCTGGCCACGGTCATCTTCACCTCGGGATCCACCGGGCGGCCCAAGGGGGTGGAGGTCACCCACCAGGGCATCACCCGGCTGGTCGGCGACAGCACCGTCATCGGGATCACCGAGGACGACGTGGTCCTGCAGTACGCACCGCTGACCTTCGACGCGTGCCTGCTGGAGATCTGGGGAGCGTTGGCCCGAGGAGCCCGTCTGGAGATCGCTCCGCCGGGACCGCTGGGCCTGTCCGAACTCGCGGACGTCATCCAGGAGCAGCGCGTCACCGTCCTGTGGCTGACTGCCGGCCTGTTCCATCAGGTCAGCGAGTACGAGCCGCAGTGCCTGGGGTCGGTGCGCCGGCTGTTCGTCGGCGGGGACGTCGTCTCCCCGCACCACGTCCGCCGCGTGCTGGACCGCTGGCCGGGCCTGGAGGTGGTGAACGGCTACGGCCCCACGGAGAACACCACCTTCACCTGCTGCCACCCGATGCGGGCGGAGACCGCGCCGACCGGCACCAGCGTGCCCATCGGCCGTGCGGTGCACGGGACCGGCGTCCATCTCCTGGACGACTACGGGCAGTTGCTGCCCCCGGGGGTCCCCGGCGAGCTGTGTACCTCCGGTGCGGGGCTGGCTCGCGGCTACGCCGGCCGGGCCGACCTGACCGCCGAGCGCTTCGTCACCGCCACGACCGGACCCCTGGCGGGGGTCCGGATGTACCGCACCGGTGACCTGGCCGTCCATCTGCCGGACGGTGCGCTGGACTTCCTCGGCCGGCGCGACCTGCAGGTCAAGGTCAACGGGTTCCGTGTCGAACTGCCGGAAATCGAGGCGGCGCTGCTGGCCTGCGCACCGGTCCGGCAGGCCTGTGTGTGCGCCGAGCCGGACGGTCTCGGGGGCAAGCGCCTCGCCGCCTTCGTCGTCGTCCAGCAGGCCGACGCGCTGGGCGACCGTCAGCCCGTTCGGGAGGCCGCCCTGCACCTGCGCGGTGCGCTGCGTGAGCAGTTGCCCGCCTACCTGGTCCCCGCCCGCATCGAGGTGCTCGACGCGCTCCCGCTGACCGCGAACGGCAAGGTCGACCGGGCCCGCCTGACCGCCGCCACCAGCGCGGCCCCCGCTGCCACCCACGCCGCCACCAACCAGTGATTGGACTGTCCGTGAGCTCCACCGAGTCAACCGAGTCATTCGACGCCGAGCGGGTCGCCGTTGTCGTCGCCGGCATCTGGGCCGAGGTCCTGGGGACCGAGGTGATCCCCGAGGCGGACTTCTTCCTGCTGGGCGGTCACTCCCTCCTCGCCACGCAGATGATCGCCCGCGTGGAGCGGTCCCTCGGGGTCCGGCTCAAGCTCCGGCACGTCCTGGACCACCCCGAGCTGGCCGCGTTCACCGATCTGGTCGCCGGCCTCGTCCAGGATGCCGACCTGTCGGCCTCACCCGCGTAACCCCGTCCGAGAGGTCCGAGCACCGAGATGTCCGCGCAATTCGACCTGCCGACGCTGAGCTACCAGCAGGGTCGGCTCCTGATGGACGAGCACGCCCAGCGGGAGCAGCTCCCCTCGCTCCGCACCATCGCCCAGGCCTACCGGATCGAGGGTCCGTTCGACGAGGCGGCCCTCGCCGCCGCCCTCACGGCGGTCGCCGCCCGTCACCAGGCGCTGCGCGCCACGTTTCCCACCGACGCGTACACCCAGACCGTGCACGAGGGCGAGCCGGTGCCGGTGACGCGGGTGTCGGTGGCCGCGCAGGGCGATCCGCGACTGCGCGAGGAGGAGGCGCTGGCGGCGGCTCGCCGGGCCGCCGTGGAGCCGTTCGACACCGCCCGCGGTCCGCGGCTGCGCGCGACCGTGATCGAGCTGGCCCCGCGGGAGCGCATCCTGGTCCTGGCCTTCGACCACCTGGTGCTCGACGCCTGGTCGCGGAGCCTGGTGCTCGGTGAGCTGACGCACTGCTACGCGGCTGCCCGTGCCGGACACGAGGCCGCTCTGCCGGAGGTGGAGTACAGCTACGCCGACCACGTGCGCCAGCAGCAGGAGTTGCTCGGCGGACCGGAGTACGGGCGACTGCTGGACTACTGGTCCGGGACGCTGGGGGTGGGGGGAGCGATCCCCGTACTCGGCGTCGGGCGTGCCGCTGCGGGCACCCCCGTCGGCTGCGGCACCCAGGAGGTCGAGGTCCCGACCGCGGTCGCCGAGGGGCTGCGCGGCCTGGCCGCGCGCGAGCGCAGCACGCTGTTCCTGCTGGTGCTGTGCGCCCTCCAGCTCGCGCTGGCCGCACGCAGCGCACGGTCACGGCAGGCCACGGCGGTCAACCTCTACAACCGGGACCGGATCGGCACCGAGCGGCTCGTGGCCCCCCTGGCCGAACTCATGGTCGTCTCCACGGACCTGGACGGTGCGGGCAGCTTCCGTGAGGCGCTGCGGCGGGTCCGCGCGGCCACCCTGGACGCCCAGGAGCACGCCGAACTGCCCTACCCCGAGCTGGTCAAGGCGCTGAGCCCGGAGCTGTACGCACGGCCGGACGCCCCGGTCGGGGTGGTGCTGAACATGCTCTACGCGGAACTGCTCGACGAGCACTTCCGGCCGCCGGACACCCACTGCCGGCCGTTGGTGCTCGACCAGGCCCCGGCCCGGCCGCGCAGCGAGCTCATGATCGTCGGCCGCACGGGGGCGGGACGGCTGACGCTGGCCGCGCGCTATCAGCGCGACCGCGTCGACGACGCCTTCGTGGCGGACCTGCTCGCGGAGGTCTGTGGACTGCTGACCGAGGCCGTGGAGTCGGTCCATGTCTGAGTCGCCCACGTCGCCACCCCTGACGCGACGGCAGGAAAGGCTGCTGATCGGGGCCTTCACCGTCTCGTCGGCGGGCGACTGGATCTTCCGCTTCGCCCTCCCGCTCCTGGTCCTGGCGCGCAGTGGGTCCGCCCCGCTCGCCGCCTTCACCTACGCCGTGGAGTTCGTCCCCTACCTGGTGGTGGGGTTCGTCAGCGGCGTGGTCGCGGACCGGGTGAACCGGCGTCGCCTGCTGGTCGCCTGCGACTCGCTCTCGGCCGTGCTGACCGGTGTGCTCGCCGCGTTGTGCGCGGCCGGTGCGGCCACGGTGCCGGTGGCCGTGGTGGGCGCGCTCCTGCTGTCGGCCGTGCGTCCGTTCCAGTTCCCCGGGTTCCAGGGGTTCCTGGCGGAGCGGACGGCCCCGGAGCGCCGCCTGGGCGTGAACGCCTGGCTCCAGAGCACCGACAGTGTGCTCAGCCTGCTGGGGCCCGCCGTCGGTGTGGGCGTGATCGCGGGGCTGGGCACCGCCTGGGCCTGTGCGTTCGACGCTGCCTCCTTCGCGCTGTCGGCCGCGCTGATCACCTGCATCCCGGCCGCTCGGCGGGCAGGGGCGGCCCTCGGCAGCATCCGGGCGGCCGCGCGTGCCATCGGTCCCGATCTGCGGTGCGGGTTCCGGGTCCTGGCCGGTGCGCCGGTGGTCCTGTGGGGAACCGTCTTCCTGACGGTCACCAACTTCTGCGTGATGGCGGTCGACGCCAACCTGCCCTACCTGACCTCCCGGCAGCCCGGTCACGGTCACACCGCCCTGGCTCTGGTCTTCGCCGTCCAGGGCGCGGGTGCCGTCGCCGGGGCCGTCGCCGGTGCGCGACTGCTGCCCCGGCTGGGCATCGGGCCGCTCCTCGGGCTGGGGATGACCGCGATGGCCCTGGCCCTGCTCGCTCCGGCCCTGTCCCGGTCCCTGCCGGTCCTGGCCGTGGCCTTCCTGCTGAACGGTCTGTCCGCCTCGGTGATCGTGGTGCCCTGGCGCAGCTACCGCATGCAGGTGATCCCCGACCAGTACATGGCACGGGTCGTCACCGTGCAGCGCACCGCCGGATTCGCGCTCAACCCGGTGGGTGCTCTGGCGGGCGGCTGGGCGCTCGGGGCTCTCGGCGCGGGCCCGCTGTTCCTGTGCGCGGGGGTGCTGCAGGCGCTGGTCGCCGTGGCCACCTGGCTGGGGCCGGCCGCCCGGCGCAACGCCCCGCCGGCGGTCCTCGCCCCGCCCGGACCAGTCCCCGCCAACGCCGACGCCGCGGTCCCCGACGCCGCGGTCCCCGCGGCCGCTGTGCCCGCCGACGGCGTCGCCGCTGGCACCGTCGCCTCCAGCGCCGTCGCCGCCGGCAGCGCCCCCGTCGCGCCTGCCGCCCCCGCCCCTGTCCCCGTCGCGCCTGTCGCCTCGGCGGCCGGGCACGTTCCGTCGCCAGAAAGCAGCACCCCATGACCGACCTCTACTTCGTGCCGCTCGGCACCGCGCTGGGCGCCTCCGTCGACCTGGAGGACCTCCCGGAGCTGGACGCCGAACAGGCGGCCCGCTACCGCTCCTTCGGTTACGAGCGGGTCAGGGTCACCGACACCGACCCCTTCGCCCTGTGCGCGGAGGCGGCGCTGGCCGACCCCGCCTTCGAGGCCCACCGCGACAAGGTCGACCTGCTGACCTACGCCATCGAGCCGCTCGTCCAGAGCAGCAACAACTGGATGCTGAACCAGGCGCAGTGGCAGGTCCCGGACATCCGCTGGCTGGTCCAGCGCCTGGAGGTGAACCCCGAGCGCATCGTCGGCCTGTCCATGTACAACTGCGCCACCTTCCTCAGCGGCCTGGACCTGGCGGCGATGGCGATCCGCTCCGGAGCCGCGCGCACCGCGCTGGCACTGGTGGCCGGCGTCTCCAACGAGCACAGTCCGCGGATCCCGCACGCCTTCCACATCCAGAGCGACGGAGCCACCGGCTTCCTGGTCACCCCGGACAGCGCAGCGGGCGGCTACCTCCTGCGGGCCCACGTGCTGGACTTCGTCAATCCGGGGGAGTTCCGCGACCTCGACGGCACCATCGACGAGTCGCGCTACTTCTCCCTGAAGGCCCTGAAGATCCGGTCCATGGTCGAGCGCCTGCTGGCTGCCGCCGGGTTGCGGCCCGACGAGATCGACCACGTGTTCGTACAGAATCTCGGGCGCGAGTCCATGCTCAAGTACGGACGGCTGTGCGGGGTGAACCCCGACCGCGTGTGGCTCGGGACACTCGCCGACAACGCCCACGTGATCGGTATCGACAGCCTGGTCAACCTGCACGCCTACCACCGCACCCGGCCCAGTGGCCGTCCCGGACGGCTCCTGGTCCTCGGGACCTCCGGCATGAGCTGGGGCGGCATGGTGCTGGAGCACCAGGACTGACCACCGCCCCCGCCGCCCACCTCCAGCCGACCACGGGAACACCATGCACCTCGACGAGCGCGCCCAGAACCTCATCGCGGCCTTCCGCGAGATCGCGCACCTGTCCGACGACACCGGGATCGACCTCGACTCGGACGTCAGCGCCCAGCCCGACTGGGACTCGGTCTGCCAGATCGAGCTCATCGTGAACGCCGAACAGATCTACGGCATCCGTCTCGGAGAGGACGACCTGCGCGACTGCCGCACCCTGGCGCAGTTCGTCACGGCGGCAGAACGGCGGACCCATGCCGACGCACGGTGACGCCGCACCGGGCCCGCTCTATCGGGCGGTGCGGGCCCACGCCCTCGCCGCGCCCCTGCGGCCGGCCCTGATCCACGACCAGGCCACCCTCTCCTACGCCGAGTTGGTGGCGGAGGCCGACCGGCGCGCCCAGGACCGGGCGGCCGCCGATCCCTCCGACGAGGGCGGCCAGGACCGAGCCGCTGCCGGCACCGTCGCCGATCCCACCGACGCCGGCGGCCAGGAACGGTCCGCGCGGCGCCCCTGGACGGTCGTGCACGGCCACGACAAGCTCGACTTCACCCTGAACTACCTGGCTGGCTCACGCCTGGGCGCATCCCTGGTGGTGGCCCAGGAACCGGGCACCGCGCAGGCCCTCGCCCGGACCCTGACCGCGGCCGAGGACCGGGTCGCGGGCCTGCGCCTGGCCGCGCCCGAGGCCCTGTTCACCTCCGGCAGCAGCGGCCGCCCCAAGGCCGTGCTCCTCGACGGCGAGCAACTGGTGGTCAAGGCGGGCCACATCAACGCCTTCCTGGGCAACACTCCCGCGCAGACCGAGGTCCTCAGCCTGCCGCTGCAGCACTCCTTCGGACTGGGCCGTCTGCGCTGCGCCCTCACCGCAGGGCAGAGTGTCCACCTCGTGGAACCCCTCGGCTCACCCGAGGAACTCCTCGACGTGGCGCAGCGGTACGCCTACGCGGGCCTCGCCTGCATCTCCTCCACGGTCAAGGTGCTGCTGGACCGCTACCGGGCCGCCCTGGCCCGGACCGCTCCCGTGATCGGGTACCTGGAGATCGGCAGCGAGCCGCTCGAGCCCGCCTTCCGTCAGGACCTCGCCCGGCTGCTGCCGACCACCCGGCTCGGCCTGCACTACGGCATGACCGAGTGCTCGCGGGTCGCCATGACCGACCTCCACACGCCCGCGACCGACACGACGGCCGGCCGTCCCATGCCGGGCGTCGAGGTCTCCATCGAGGCCGGCACCTCCCAGATCCTGGTCCGGGGAACGGCACTGCTGCGCGCCTACGCCGACCAGGACGGGCTCACCGAGATACCCGCGGGCCACTGGCACCCCACCGGCGACGTGGGCGCCCTGACCGACGACGGCCGCCTCGTGGTGGAGGGAAGACTGTCGAACATCACGAAGATCCTGGGCCGGAAGGTCTCCCTGGACCTGACCGAGCGCACCCTGGACAGGCTCGTCCCCGGCGCACGAACGGTGTGCGTGGCCCCGGAACTCGTCCCCGGTGTCGCGACGCTGGTGGCCGTCATCGAGTCGGGCGCCGCCGAACTGCCCGACCGGGCGGCCCTGCACGCGATGCTGCGGGAGGAACTGCCCGCCCACCAGGTGCCGCGCCGCTTCCTCCCGGTCCCCCTGCTGCCGAGACTGCCCAACGGCAAGGTCGACCGGACGGCCACCCTCGCACTGGCCGGGACCCACGGCCGCGACGGAGGTCGGTGACCGTGCCCGCCGTCAGCATCTGCATACCCGTCTACAACCGCGTGGAGCAGTTGGAACGGGCCCTGCGGAGCGCCCGCGCGCAGACCTTCGCCGACCTGGAGATCGTGGTCGTCGACAACGCCAGCACCGACGGGAGCCACCAGGTCGCGCTGCGCCACGCCGCCGAGGACCCGCGCGTCCGCGTCGAACGCAACGACACGGTCCTGGACAAGCCCGACAACTGGCGTCGCACCGTGGCCACCGCCCGCGCCCCCTACCTGGTGCTGCTCTTCTCCGACGACTGGCTCGCGCCCCAGGCCGTGCAGCGGCTGTACTCCGCACTGGACGGGCGCCCCGACATCGCGTTCGCGTACTGCGGCATGACCTGGCGGCTGGGTGAGCAGACCGTACGGTGCTACACCGCGGCGCGCCCGAAGGACCTCGGCTCCACCGAGTTCCTGTACCGCTCCGCGACCCTGGCCGACCTCGTCCCGGTCACCACCTCGTGTGTCCTGCTGCGGACGGCCGACGCCAGGGGGCTGATGCCCGAACGCATCCCCTCCCGCCTCGACGACGACACGCACACCATCGGCATCGGCTACACGGGCATGCTGCTGTGGCGCTGCGCCCTGCGCTACCCGCTGGTCCACCGCGTGGGCGAGGAGCTGGCGTTCACGGCCGACCAGAGCACCGGCGAGCAGAACTCCCGCACCCGCTACCGGGACCGCTACGAGCTCCTGTGGTGGGGGCACCGCAACGCCGTAGCCCACTTCGTCGGCGCCGACGTGCACGATCCCGCGCTGCGCCTGCGGCTCACCAGCGCCCTGTACGTCAACACCGTGCCGCTGCGCCCCGGTGGGCCCGCCGTGCACGGCGCGACCTTCCGCCGGCTGTTCCCCGGGTTCGGGCCGAGCCGGCTGCGGCTGCCGGGGCTCCGCCTGCTGCCGTGGGTCCTGTACCGCCTGCTGCGCGCCCCGGACCCGGTGGAGATCCTCGGCCCGCGGCCACGACGCCGGACCGCCCCGCCGCGCCGACCCCTCGCTCCCCGTCGAACCCCCACCTCCGGAGCCGAACAGTGAACATTCTCATCCTCAACCGGTCAGCCCTGCTCAACCGGCCTTACCGGCAGTGGCTCGGCGACGAGCACCGGCTGACGCTGCTGACCGACGCCCGGTCGGTCAGCGCGGCACCCGAGCTGCGCGAGGAACAACTGGGCGCCTACGACCACACCGTGGTCTACGAGTCGTTCCACGACAACAGCGACGTCGAGCTGGAGGTGCTGCGGCTGCACCGCAAGGAGCCCTTCGACGCCCTGGTCGCCCTGGGCGAGTTCGACCTGCTGCGCACCGCCCGGCTGCGGGGGCTGCTGGGACTTCCCGGCCAGAGCGTCGCCAGCGCCGAGGCGTTCCGCGACAAGCTCGCGATGAAGGACCTGCTGGACGCCGCAGGCGTGCCGGTCACCCGCTACGCCGCCGTCTCCCACACCACCGACCTGCTGCGGTTCGCCGAGACCCACGGCTACCCGATCGTGGTCAAGCCCCGGCGCGGAGCCGGCTCGGTCGGGGTCACCGTGCTCCGCGACGACGACGAGACCGCCCGGTACATCACCGAGTCGCCGCTGCTGGGCCGCGACGACGACGCCCAGCTCCTGGCCGAGGTCTACCTCGACCACGAGCTGTTCCACGTCGACGGGATCGTCGTCGACGGCACGCCGCTCCTGGTCTGGCCCTCCAGCCACGGTGACCAGTCCTGTCTCTCCCCGCTGCAGGGGGTGCCGCTCAGCAGCACCATGCTCGAGGCCGACGACCCGCGCACCGGGCCGCTGCGCGAGCTCACCCTCGCCGCCCTGGGCGCCCTCCCGCTGCCCGGCACCTCGATGTTCCACGCCGAGGTGTTCGGCACACCCGGCCAGGGCCTGGTCTTCAACGAGGTCGGCTGCCGGATGGGCGGCGGGCGGATCGAGGAGTCACTGATCCAGGGCTTCGGGATATCCCTGCCGGAGGTCTACGTCAAGGCCTCCGCGGGCCGCCCCCACCCGGCCGTGCCCGCCGCTCCGGAGCACACCGGCGGCTTCGTGCTGTTCCCGCCCCGCCCCGGCCGGCTGGTCTCCCGGCCGACCGAGTGCGACGTGCCGGGCGTGGTGAACTTCCGGGTCAACGCCGAACCCGGGACGGTGCTGAACGCCGCCGGCCAGAGCACCGACGCCTACGCCTCGGCGCTGATCCGGGCCGCGGACCGCGCGCAGGCCCTGCAGGCGGTCGAGCGGCTGACCGCCTGGGTGGCCGCGGAGACCGTGATCGAGCCGGCCCGGGAGACTCCCACCCGCCTGGTGCTGTGGGACCTCGACCACACCCTGCTGCACCCGGCCGGCTTCGGCCAGACGGCCATGAAGGCCGCCTTCGAGCGGCTCTTCGGCACCGCCGCGCCCACCGGCATCCCCGCCTCCGGCCGCACCGACCGGGCGATCCTGAAGGACTACCTGGAGCAGGGGGCGCCGGACAGCCTCCACTACCAGGACGCACTCCAGGGGCTGGCCTGCGCCCTCGCGGAAGAGCGGGCCGGGACGTTCACGGCGAACGGCGGCCACGCCCTGCCCGGCGCGCTGTCCGCGGTGGCGGCCCTGGCCGAGCAGAGCGGCGTCATCCAGTCCGTGCTCACCGGGAACCTGCGCCGGATCGGGCAGATCAAGCTGGACGCCATCGGCCTCGGGAGCGGAGGGCTGGACGCCGCCGCGACAGGAGCCCGGCTCGACGTCTCCGTCGCGGCCTTCGGGGACGACCACCTCGTCCGCGCGGAGCTGCTGGACCTCGCCCGTGACCGGGCCGAGCGCAGCTACGGCACCACCTTCAAGGGCCAGCAGGTAGTGGTCGTCGGCGACACCCCGCTGGACGTGGAGGCGGCCCACGCGCGGGGCGCCCTGGCCGTCGCCGTGGCGACCGGCGCCTACACCGCCGACCAGCTCGCCGAGGCGGGCGCCGACCTCGTCCTCGCCGACCTTCGTGAGGTGTCCGCGCTGGTCGCGGCGGTGACCCGATGATCGATGCCGACCCGACGACGGACGCCGGCCAGGTGGCGCCTGTCCCCGCCGGCGCCACGGTGTACGTGGGCCATGCGGCGAAGGACGCGGCCATGGACCGGGGCTGGCTGCTCGGCCACTTCAAGGAGGCCGGTGACCCCCGGCACAGCGCCGACGTCGAGATCAAGTGGGGGGTCCACCCGGCGGGTGACGAGCGGGCCCAGTGGGTGAGGGGCGAGCGGCGCACCGCGCTGCTGGTCCTGATCAGCGGGCGCTTCCGGGTCGAACTGCCCGGGCGCAGCGTGCTGCTGGCCCGGCAGGGCGACTACGTGGTGTGGGGCGAGGGCGTGGACCACTCCTGGTACGCCGAGGAGGACTCGGTGGTCCTCACCGTCCGTTGGCCCTCGGTCGCCGGCTACCGCGTGGACTGAGCGGCGGCCCGGCGCCGAGCGCCGGACCCCCGCGCCCTGCACTCGTACTACAGGAAGAGGAACATCCTTCGTGTCCGAGCACGTCCTCGTCGTCGGCACCGGCCGCGACTTCCCCGCCCGCATCCGCGGTCTTCGATCCGGCACCCGAACCACCGTCATCTGTGACGTGGCCTACGTGGGCCGGGTCGCCGACCCCGGCGGCAACCACCGCGTCATCGGGGTCCGCGGCGACGCCCCCATGCAGGAGTGGGTCGATCTGGCCGCCGCCGTGCACCGCAGCGACCCCTTCACCCGGATCGGGTCCTTCGGCGAGCGCGACCAGCACCCCTACGCGGCGATCGGCCAAGCCCTCGGCCTGACGGCGCACAGTCGCGACACCGTGGCCCTGGCGCACGACAAGGAAGCCATGCGCCGCCGACTGCGCGAACGCGGTGTGGACGCCACCGCCTCCGCCCGGGTGGAGGACGTCGGGGCACTGCGTTCCTTCGTCCGCGACCACGGTCTGCCCTGCATCGTCAAGCCGGTCTCCAGCTCGGGGAGCGCCGGCGTGACCAAGGTCTGCTCCGAGGGTGAGCTGGACGCCGCCTTCGCCTCGGCGGGCGGCAGCTACCTGGGGATCGACAACCCGGGCGTGCTGGTCGAGGAGTTCCTCGAGGGTCCGCAGTTCAGCGTCGAGGCGTTCTCCGAAGCCGGCGAGCACCAGGTGGTGGGCATCACCGGCAAGTACTCCGACCCCCGCACCTACGTCGAGCTCGGGCACGTGACCCCGGCCGAGCTCCCCGCCGGGCAGCGGGAGGAGATCGAGGACCACCTGGTCCGGGTCCTCGACGCCCTGGGTGTGGAGTTCGGCCCCACCCACACCGAGATCGTCCTCACCGAACAGGGCCCCCGGCTGATCGAGACCCACGTGCGGATGGGCGGCGACCGTATACCCGAGCTCACCCGGGACGTCACCGGCGTGGACATCGACGACTGCGCCGCACGCCAGACCCTGGGCGAGAAGGTCCTGCCCGACATCCGGACCCAACTCACCGCGTCCGCGCGCACCGAGAAGGCCTCCGCGATCTGGTTCTCCGCCATCGACGCCTCGGGGATCCTGGAGGCGATCCACGGCCTCGAGGCCGCCCGTCAGCTCCCCGCGGTGACCGAGGTGGTCCCTCTCACCTCGGAGGGCGCCCAGGTCGGTGCACCGACCACCTCCGAATCCCGGCTCGCGTACGCGCGGGCGCTGTCGGACACCCCGCAGGCCGCCGTCGCGGCGGCCCGTCAGGCCACCGAGTCCCTGGAATTCCAGCTGAGGGTACGGCCGCGGGAGCCCCGCACGATCTGAGCGGGGGCGCCCCACGCAACCAGCGGGCCGGGGCCGTCGGCGGAACCCTCAGCCCGCTCTGCGAGTATGTGTTGACGGATTGTCAGTTGCCTCTGCTGTACTGATACGCACACGCCAAGATGATCAGGGGGCGGCTGTGGTCCATGTCCGGGCCTATGCGAGACGCGACGGCACGCAGGTACGCGAGCACACGCGCTCGGCGCCGACGTTCGCGGCGACGGGCGGAGGCACGGGCCTGCTCATCCTGCTGGCCATCCTGTACGGCTTCGCGACGCACAACATCGTGAGGCACACGCCCGGGGCGACGGATCCGGGCGTGCGGCCGGCCGCCGTCACGATGCCGCTGCCCGCGCACACACACCGGGCGCACGGCTGATGGCGGCCCGACGGCGCGGCCGCGCCCGCAGGCGCTCGGTTCCCGGGGACGCCGAACTGTTCGCGGTGCTGGCCGCGCTCGCGATCGGCGGATACGTCACCTGGCTCGCGGTCCACTGGCTGCTGGGGCACTGGTGGATCCTGGTCGTCACCGGGGTGCTCGCCGCGGGCGGAGGCCTGTGGGCGTTCGAGCAGCGCCGCCAGGGCCAGGCCTGGGCCCGGCTGCACCAGGGTCAGCTGCGTGTGCAGCTGTCCCAGCTCGACGCGATGCGCCACGACCGCTTCGAGTACGCCATCCGGGACCTGATGCGCCGCGACGGCGCCGAGGCCGAGCGCACGGGCGGCGGCGGGGACCTGGGCTGCGACGTACTGGCCACCGACCCGTTCGGCCGGCGGTGGGTTCTTCAGGCCAAGCACCGCCGCGACGGCCTGGCCGGCTCCCCGGTCGGCACCCCGGACCTCCAGCGGCTCAACGGCACCGCCCGCCCGGTGCACAGGGCGGACATCGTCGTTGCGGTGACCAACGGCCGCTTCTCCTCCAAGGCCCTGCCCTTCGCGAAGGACCAGCGCATCCACCTGATCGACCGGGGCCTGCTCGCACAGTGGGCAGCCGGGCCCCAGCCCCTGTGGGAGCTCCTCGACAAGCTGCCGCCCCCGCGCCGCCTGGCCGGCTGACGGGCTGACCGCCGTGCGGAGGTCTGCGCTGGCGGGCGTCACACTCGACCGGCCCCGGCCCCGGCCCCGGCCGCGTTTCAGCCGAAGCGGGCGTAGACGAGGATCGTCAGGGTGCCGTAGAGCAGGACGGGGACCGTCCAGTGGAACTCACGGGCCAGCCGGACCGCTGACCGCAGCCGTCCGTCCACCGGCGCGTACAGCTCCGCCGTCCGCAGCACCGCGTACCAGGCAATGGCGAGCGTCACCGTCCAGACGACCATGCACCACGGGCACAGCGCCCCGATCACGTACAGGCACTGCGAGGCCAGCCAGAGAGCGAAGCCCGCGCCGCCCGCCGCCCCCGCCGCGAGCCCGAGCCAGATCCGGCGCGGCAGCAGCACCCCGGTCAGCAGCAGCGCGCCGAGCGCCGTCAGGGCCGCGAAGGCGGCGATGCCGAGGACGGCGTTCGGGAAGCCGAGCAGCTCGCCCTGCCAGGCCTTCATCACGTCGGTGCACGAGAGCACGGAGTTGATGCCGCAGCCAGGGTGGAAGTCCGGGTTCCGCAGCAGCTTGATCTGGTCGACCGTCAGCACCGTCGAGGCCAGCAGCCCCAGCGCCCCGCCGAGCGTGAGCAGGAGCGCGAACGGGCGGGACGCACCCACGGTCGCCCGGGCGGGAGACGGGGTCATCAGCGGGCGAGCTCCTTGGCGACCAGCTCGTCGAACTGCCCTGCTGTGACCGGCCCCTGCGCACTGGGCAGGACGTTCAGTCGCCTGCCGTCCAGGAAGACGGCGGGGGTTCCCTTGGATTCCTCGGGCAGCTCGGCCGCCGTCCAGGCCTTGCTCAGCGAGTCGACGGCGGCTTTGCCGGCCTGCTGCGCCCAGGGGACGTAGGTGCCCGCCTCGACGGCTTGCTTCAGCGCCGCCTGGTCCAGTCCCGGCACCTTGGCGGCGAGGGCGAGCAGCTTCGAGTTGTCGGCGAAGACGTCGTCCTGCTCCTGCGGCTGGTTCTTGTAGAGCTCGGCGTGCAGGGCGGCGAACTGCGCGGTCCCCTGGTTCAGTGCTGCGCCCAGGGCGTTCAGGGCGTTGGTGGAGCCGGCGGGCGTGTTCCCGTCCAGGAAGGTGGCGATGTGGTAGCGGATCTTGTAGTCGCCTTTGTCCGCGAGACGCTGCATCTCCGCCCCGAGCGCGCGCTCGACCTCCCCGCAGAAGGGACAGCGCGGATCCTCATAGACGTCGAGGGTGTGCTCGGCGTCGGCCTTGCCGTAGACGATGCCGGTCGTGTCGGTGGCGTGCTCCGGCACCACCAGCGGGCCCGTGGCCGCCGACGCGACGGCGTTCGCACCCCCTGTGCCGTCGCTGCCGGAGTGGCCGACCGCGAAGGCGACGCCGCCGATCAGCGCGAGCACCAGCGCCGTCCCCCCGGCCACCGTCGCCTGCCGCCTGCGCCGCGCGGCCTTGGCCTCCGCGGCCCGCGCGGACTGGATCCGGTCCCGCGCATGCGGGCGCTGTCGCTCTGAGCTGGTCCTTGGCATTCCTCCAGCCTCGCCGCGCGCCCGCGCGCGGCGAAGACCCCGGAGGTCATCTCGTCGAGGGACGCAAGTCCCTCGCGCGACGGCGGCCCCGGCCGCCCGCTACGGGGATGGGCGGCCGGGGCCTTGCGCGTCGCTGGGTTCAGATCACGCGGATGCTCTGGGCCTGCGGACCCTTCTGGCCCTGGCCGATCTCGAACTCCACCCGCTGGCCCTCTTCGAGGGCCCGGTAGCCGCCGCCCTGGATCTCGCTGTAGTGGGCGAAGACGTCGGGGCCGCCGCCGTCCTGCTCGATGAAGCCGAAGCCCTTCTCGGCGTTGAACCACTTCACGGTGCCCTGCGCCATGTTTGTCTCCCGTTCGGGACGAGGGGCCGACTGCTGCCGGTCCCGGGGGTGGTCGCGTCCTCGAACAGCAGATGAGGCGGTACGGCGGACAGCGAGCCTGCAAAGATCACGCTACCGGTTTTCGGTTCGGTGAGCTCGGGAGAACCGCCGGAGTGTCCACTGCACGAGAGCGACGCCGCAGGTCCGGCCCCGATGGTCGGCCACCTCGAACAGGGTCCGGGTGCGCAGGGGCGGCGGGGGAGCGCCGTGGACGAGCAGGTCCACCAGGCCGTGCTCGGCGTCGGCGAACACCGAGTGGTGCCAGCGGGAGAAGAGCACCGTGGATCCGGGTGACTGCTCGAAGACCCGCCCCAGCAGGGCCCCGCTGAGCACCGAGACGGTGTGGTCGGTGCCCGCGAGCCGGAACGCCCGTGCCGCCGTCGCGGGGTCGAAGGCCTCGCCGGAGAAGACGTGCTCAAGGCGCGGCAGCGCCTGCTGAAGTTCGGTCCGGATGCGTTCGGCCAGTGGGGGCCGGTCCGCTCGACATCGGCGGCGGCCACCTGACGCAGCGCGAGATGTTCACCCGCATGCTGACCTCGCGTCCGCTGCCCGCCGACGTCATCGTGGATCCGCACACCCTCGGCGGCGTCCCCGTGCTGGAGATCAGCATCGACGACGTCACCCCGAACGGCACGCTGCTCTGGTTCCACGGCGGCTTCTACGTCCTCGGCTCGCCCCGCACCTCGGCCGCACTGGCCGCCGACGTCGCCCGGCGCACCGGAGCGCGTGTCATCTCCGTCGACTACCGGCTCGCCCCCGAGCACCCTTACCCGGCCGCACTGGACGACGCGCTGGCCGCCTACGTCGCTCTCCTCGACGCGGCAGGCGCGGCAGGTGGGGGCTTCTCCCGCTCGGAGGGCCGCGGGGCGGCGTGCGCCGTGGTCGGCGAGTCCGCAGGGGCGGGCCTCGCCGTGGCGCTGCTGATCGCCGCCCGCGACCAGGGACTGCCGATGCCCGCAGCCGGGGTGCTCTTCTCGCCCTACGCGGACCTGACCCTCTCGGGTCCGAGCATGACGACGAAGACGGCCGTCGACCCGTCCTTCACCCCTGAGGCGATCGCGGTCCGGGCCAGGGACTACGTGGGCGCCGCCGACGCGTCCGATCCGCTGATCAGCCCCGCCTTCGCGGACCTGCGCGGCCTTCCCTCCCTGCTGATCCAGGCAGGCTCGCACGAGCTCCTGCTTGACGACGCGGTCCGCCTCGCGGCGCGCGCCGCCACCGACGACGTACCCGTCACCCTCGACGTCACCCCCGGCGTGCCGCACCTGTTCCAGGCGTTCGCCCCGATCCTGGGCGAGGGCGATGCGGCCCTGCGGCGGGTGACGGAATTCCTCGCCCGGAGGCTTGCCTCCGAGGCCGCACGAGCTCCTCGAATCGGGGGGTAACTCCCTCTGCGTGAGGGGGTCAGCACCATCGCCGAAGAGCCTCCCCGCGGCGAGGCTGAAAGCACGCTTCAGCACGGAGGGACAGTTCCATGGACAACCACGGCACCCGAACCACGCGTCGCCGCAAGCCGGTTCTCACGTTCGCGGCCGCCGCACTCGTGGTCGGTGGCCTTACCGCCTGCGGCACCGCCGGTGCGGCGCAGCCCCGCACAACCGCCGCCGCATCCCAGGCCCTGCCGGCCGCTCCCCGGGCGACCACCCGCATGCTGACGGTCAACGGACACCGGCTCGCGTTCTACGTGACGCCCGGCAGCGACCGCCTGCCGGTCATCGTCCTGGACTCCGGCGGAGGGCTCGACGCCTCCTACTGGAAGCAGGTCGCACCCGCCCTCGCCCGCCGGACCGGAGCCGAGATCATCACCTACGACCGCTCCGGAGAAGGGAGGAGTCCGTACGTCCCCGGCCCGTGGCGTGCCCCGAACGCCGCTTCGGACCTCGCCGCCGGACTGGGCCGGCTCGGCGTCACCAAGAACGTGGTCCTGGTGTCGCACTCGCTGGCCGGCGAGATCGCCACCTACCTCGTCCGCGCGCACCCGCACGTCGTGGCGGGGGCGGTCCTGGTGGACGCGAGCCTGCCGCCGTTCTACACCACGGCCGAGACCGCGCGGCTCGTCGCCGCGAACCAGCAGCAGATCGACGCCCTCAAGAGCGGGCCACTGACCCAGGCGACTCGTCAACTCCTGGACGAGGCCGACGGCTACGGTCCCGTCCACCTCGCTTACCACAAGCTCGGCTGGCCCGCTTCGGTCCCCGCCACCGCGATCGTGTCCGCCACGACGCCCTTCCCCACCGGCCTCGACGCGCAACGGTGGCGCCAGGCCCAGCGGGAGTTCGCCGATGCTGCACCCAACCGGCACCTGGTCGTCGCCGACCACAGCTCGCACGACATCCCGATCGACCGGCCGGACGTCGTCATCAAGGCCGTCGAAGCCATGCTGAACCAGGTGCGCCAGGCATCCTGAGGGCGCCGCGTTTTGCCGAAACGGCAACAAAGCGCGCGTACGCCACGGCCTTCCCCGAAGATCGGTCCGAGGTTGTCGCGCGTCAACACACCTGGAGGATCGATGCAGTTCAGGGCCGCAGACGTCACCCACCGGCTCGTCCCCGGACCGGCGGGCCGGGTTCACCTGGTCGAGCAGGGAGCGGGGCCCCTGGTGCTGCTCGTGCACGGCTTCCCGGAGTCCTGGTACTCGTGGCGGCACCAGCTCCCGGCGCTGGCCGCGGCCGGCTACCGCGCGGTCGCCGTCGACGTACGGGGCTACGGCCGCTCCTCCAGGCCCGAGCAGGTGGATGCCTACCGCATGCTGGAGCTGGTGGAGGACCAGGCCGCGGTCGTACGGGCCCTGGGGGAGCGGCACGCCGTGATCGTCGGACACGACTGGGGCGCGGCCGTCGCGGCGAACTGCGCGCTCGTACGGCCTGACGTCTTCCGGGCCGTGGGCCTGCTGAGCGTGCCCTACACCCCGCGCGGCGGACCGCGCCCCAGCGAGGTCTTCGCGCGGCTGGGCGCGAGCGAGGAGTTCTACGCCTCCTACTTCCAGCAGCCGGGACGCGCCGAGGCCGAGATCGAACCCGACGTGCGCGGCTGGCTCGCGGGCTTCTACGCCGCACTCTCGGCCGACACCATGCCCGGGCCCGGCGACCCCGACCCGCACTTCGTGGCCGCGGGCGGAACCCTGCGCGAGCGGTTCCCCGCCGGTCCGCTGCCCGCCTGGCTCGCCGGGGCCGACCTCGACATCTACGCCGGAGAGTTCGAACGCACCAGCCTGACCGGCGCGTTGAACCGCTACCGGAACATGGACCGCGACTGGGAGGATCTCGCCGCATACGACGGCGCCCCCGTCACCCAGCCTTCGCTCTTCGCCGGCGGCACCCGGGACGCCTCCACCACCTGGCTGGCCGACGCGATCGACGCCTTCCCGCGCACGCTGCCCGGACTGACCTCCAGTCACCTGCTGGACGGCTGCGGCCACTGGATCCAGCAGGAACGCCCCGCCGAGGTCAACGAGCTGCTCACCGACTGGCTCGCCGCTCTGCCGAAGGACTGAGGCCGGACGGTCGCTGCGGCGACCACCACGCGGTGCCGCGGGGTGCGGCGGTCATGCCGTTCAGGAGCGAGGGGCCGTGGTGGGATGTGCCTGCTCCCGGCCTGAGGCGGTCGTCCCGGGCGGAGCAGGGCCGGGATCACCCCTGCTCGGCCCCCGTGCCCACTCTGTCCCGGGCGCGGACGCGCTGGGGTGCGGAAGAGCGCCGCCCGGTCGAGGGCCTCGTCCGCCTGGTCCAGCGTGCCGGCGAACGCCTGGAACACGTGTGGCACGTCGGCGGTGACGTCCAGGATGACGTCGACCCCGACCGCCCTGGCGCGTGCGGCGAGGCGTGTGGAGTCGTCCAGCAGGATCTCGTTGGTGCCCACCTGGATCAGCAGCGGAGGAAATCCGGTCAGGTCGGCGAGGACGGCCGGGCTGAGCAAGGGCTGGAGCGGCTTGGGGCCGCGAGGCTCAGTGGTCGGGGTGGTTGTTGCCTCGGGCCAGCTTCGCGTCCGCGGCGGCGATGTCCCGCTGCCTCTTCTGCTCGGCCCAGCCGGCCGCCTCCTGCTTCTTCGCGGTTCTCACCGCCTCGAGCCTGGGCGTGTCCAGGACCACGTGCTGGCGGTCCGCGCTGTAGCGGACCGGCACGATCGCGCCCACGTCGATATCCCCGAGCTTGTGGGGGTCCAGTCTTCTCGAGGAGAAGACGGCCTGGGTGCCGTCGTCGAACGTGATGTGTCCTTCGACGTCGAGGTAGAAGCCCCCGGCACCGTTCTGGGTCATGGGTGCCCCGAGCTTCCGCGCGGTGATCACCCCCTGGCCTTCCAGGCCTTCGCGCAGCAGCTTGTGGTGCAGGAGCTTTTCGAGCACGGAGAGTCCCTTCCCCAGGAGAGCGGGCGACGACATACGGTGGCTGGCTGGACAGTAGCCCACGGCCGTCCGGCCCACCACACCCGAAGGGTGCTGCACGACCCGATGGGCGGTTCGCGCGGCGAGGGACCTTCGCACCCGCGTCGCGGTCGAAGGTCCCGGCCGATTCGCCCGGTGGCAGGCCCCGGCCGACCGGCCCCGCCGAGCATGGACCGCAGTGTCCGTCGGCCCGGGCCGCAGTGTCCACCGGCCCGGGCCCTGCGGCACCTTCACGACCGACCATCGGCCACTGCTCTCGCGGAGCCAGGTACCTAACGTGGAAGGCAACCCCTCGTCCGCCGCCACCGGAGGCCGTAGTGATCACCCACGACACGCCCGAGCTCGACACCATCCCGCCGCACCTTCGCGCGCTGCTCACCGCCGACGAGCGGCGCCTGCGGTCGCGTCGCCAGCTGATCGCCGGCCTCACCGTCTTCCTCGCACTGCTCGCCACCCTGATCGCGATCGCCGCGGTCGACGCCTCCCGTGACCCCGCCTTCACCACGTCCGGCGCGCACGGCCTCACCGCGATCCACTTCCTGGCGGACGTGTAGGCGGTCCCCCGGAGGCCGAGCCCGCGCTCGGGCCGACGGACCCTGATGCGTCGGCGGGCAAAGTGACGCGATGGCCCGGGAGGACCCGGTTGCCGTCGTCGAGAAAGGGAGAGCCGATGCTGGCACGGTACGTGCTGCCGGAGATGGCCGCGCTGTGGACGGATCAGGCGCGCTACGCGGCCTGGGCGCGGGTGGAGGTGCTGGCCTGCGAGGCGCAGGTCGCGCTGGGCGTGCTCCCGGCCGAAGCCCTCGCGGACATTCGCCGTGCGCCGGTGCCGGACCCGGCGCGGGTCGCGGAGCTGGAGGCGGACCGGGACCACGAGGTGCTGGCCTTCCTCGCCGCCTACTGCGAGACCATGCCACCCGAGTCGGCCCGCTGGGTGCATCTCGGCATGACCAGCTACGACGTGACCGACACCGCCCAAGGCCACCTGCTCGCCCGCTCGGTGGACCTGATCGCGGCCGCCGCAGGCGACCTGCGCTCGGCGCTGGTCGGGCGGGCGATGGAGGAGTGGGAGACGGTCTGCATCGGCCGCACCCACGGAGTCCACGCCGAGCCGACCACGTTCGGGCACAAGCTCGCCGTCTTCGCCTTCGCCGTCGACCGCTCGCTGCGACGGCTGGAAGCCGCCCGTGAGGCCGTCGCGGTCGGCACCGTCTCCGGCGCGGTCGGCACCTACGCCCTGGTCGACCCGGCCGTGGAGGCGCACGTCTGCGCCGAGCTCGGCCTCGGCGTGGAGTCCGCGCCGACCCAGGTCGTCGCCCGCGACCGGCACGCCCAACTGCTGCAGGCACTGGCCCTGCTGGGCGCGTGCGTGGAGCAGCTGGCGCTGGAGCTGCGGTTGCTGCAGCGCACCGAGGTCGCCGAGGTCTCCGAGGCGCACCCGGGCGCCTACCAGGGGTCCAGTGCGATGCCGCACAAGCGCAACCCCTCCACCAGCGAACGCCTGTGCGGCCTGGCCCGGCTGCTGCGCGGCTACGCCGGCGCCGCCCTGGAGGACGTGGCCCTGTGGCACGAACGCGACCTCAGCAACCAGGCCGTGGAGCGGGTGGCGCTGCCGGACGCCCTCGCCGTCAGCCACTACCAGGTGCTCACGGCCGTCACGCTGGTGCGCGGGCTCACCGTCCACCGTGAGCGGATGCGGGCGGAGATCGACCGCACCCACGGCCTGGTCTACAGCTCCCTCGTCCTGGCCGATCAACTCGCAGCAGGTGGGGAGCGCGAGCACACCTACCGCACCGTCCAGGCCGCCGCCGCACGCACAGCCACCACCGGCAAGCCCTTCACGCACGTCCTCGCCGAACAGGGCATCGCGACCGGCGAACTGCGCCCGGAGGCCTTTCTGACGCACCACCAGGTCGTCCGGGAACGCCTGGAACGCCTCGAGCGCCTGGACGCCGAACCCCGCTGATCCGTTCCCCGTCCCCGGGCCTCGCGGCCCCCGCGCCGCGAGGCACCTGCGTGTTCGGATCGCCGCCGCACCCATCAGGTTCTTTCGGCCCGCCGAACGGGGACCTTTGCCGCGCGGACGCGCAGCCGCAGCTTCCTAGGGTGAACGGGCAGACAGCCGGACACGGATCGGGAAGAGGCGGCGTTCGCACATGCTGGTGGTGAAGGCCCTGGTGGCGGTCGGAGCGCTGTTGGCCGCAGTCGCCGGCTACTCGGCGGTGTCAACGGAGGAACGGGCGAAGGAGGAGTTCGCCAGGATCGACAGTCGGCGGTAGCCCGCCCCCAGCGCGTCGGCCGGGAGGGGTCCCTGCGAGCCTTGGTCCGCGCACCGGATCTCGCACGTCGCCCAGTGGTGGTCGAGGAGATCAAGCAGTCCGCACGTCGTAGACCGTGACGGGCACCCCGCACCGGGTGAGCGTTGCCGCGATGAGCGGCTCGACCAGGTCCCATCGACCTCCGGCAAGCCCGCAACCGATCCGCGGCATGTGCACCGAGGCCCGAAGTTCCAGAGCACGGTCGGCGACGATGGCGAGAGCGGCGCTGATGGCTTCGTACCTGACAGGTGGGGTGCCGCCCGGGCGGTAGCCGTGCTGGCCGATCATGTTGGCGACGAGGAGACCGTCCTCGGCGGGCACGAACTGCACCGCGCCGAGCGCGAAGCCGCTGGAGTCCCGGTCGCGGTACCAGGTCTTGTACGCGGTCCTGGTCTGCGGCCAGCGTCGGGCGAGCGGCAGCACAAAGCCCTTGCCCCAGCCGCCCGCGTCGTTGCAGACGTGCGCGATGATCTTCGGGCCTTCGCCCTGCGGCGCGGTCGCGTCGCCGACGACGTAGCTGATCTCGTGAGTCACGACGTGACACTAGCCAACGGGTCCGACAGCCCACCACAACAGTCGTGGGAATCGATCCGCTCAGCAGCGCCGTGCCTGCTCACGGTCGTGGGCTGTGGGGGTGACTGCCTCGGGTGTCCCACCCGCCGGTGCCGGTCGGTGCCGCAGCCCCGCCGCAGTTCGAGCGAACTCCGGCGGGGCTGCGGGGTGATGCGGGGTCAGGCGGCCAGGACCGCGCCCCGCGGGGCGGTCTCACGCGGGCGGCGCGACTTGAGCGCGATCACGCTGAGCGCGGTCACCGACGTGCCAGCGGCGATCGCCAGCAGGTAGAGCAGCGGGCTGCCGATCAGCGGCGTGACCCAGATACCGCCGTGCGGGGCGCGCAGCGTGCTGCCGAAGAGCATGGTCAGGCCGCCGGCGGTCATGCTGCCCAGCACACAGGAGGGGATGACCCGCAGCGGGTCCGCCGCCGCGAAGGGGATGGCGCCCTCGGTGATGAACGAGGCGCCCAGTACCCAGGCCGCCTTGCCGTTCTCCCGCTCCTCGCGGGTGAACAGCCGGCCGCGCAGCGACGTGGCCAGGGCCAGGCCCAGCGGCGGAACCATCCCGGCGGCCATCACCGCGGCCATGACCTTCAGGCTGCCCGCGTCCGGCACCGAGCCGGCCGTCGTCAGCGCGCCCGCGGCGAAGGTGTAGGCGACCTTGTTGACCGGTCCGCCCATGTCGATCGCCATCATGCCGCCCAGCAGCAGACCCAGCCCGATCGCGTTGGCGCCGCCCAGGCCGTTGAGCCAGCTGGTCAGCCCCGTCATCAGCGAGGCGATGGGGGAGCCGAGCAGCACGAACATCAGGAAGCCGACGACACCCACCGAAAGCAGCGGGATCACCACCACCGGCATGATCCCGCGGATGGCCTCCGGCACCTTCCAGCCCGCCATCCAGCGCACCAGCAGCCCGGCCAGCAGACCGGCGACGATGCCGCCGAGGAAGCCCGCGCCGACCGTCACCGAGACCGCGCCGCCGACGATGCCGGCCGCCAGAGCCGCCCGGTCGGCGATCGCGTAGGCGATGAACCCGGCCAGGATCGGCACCAGGAAGCCGAACGCCGCGCCGCCGGTCTGGAACAGCAGGGCGGCCCAGCTCTCCTTGGCGGACCAGTCGAAGTGGCCGACCACCGAGGGCGCGGAGGCGATCTGGTAGCCGCCCAGCGCGAAGCCGAGCGCGATCAGCAGGCCGCCCGCCGCCACGAACGGGATCATGTAGCTGACGCCGGACATCAGGTAGGTGCGCAGTCGCTTGGCCCAGTGCTCCTCGGAGCCGGACGCGGTCGGCGCGGCCGCCGCGACGGTGGTGCGCTCACGCCCCGCGGCCAGTGCCGCAGCCTGCGCCACCAGGTCGTCCGGCCGGTTCACACCCGCCTTGACGCCGACCTCGACGACCGGCTTGCCCGCGAACCGCTCCCGGCCGCGCACCTCCACGTCGTGGGCCAGGATGACCGCGTCCGCCTCGGCGATGGTCTGCGGGGCCAGTGGCTCGAACCCGGCCGAGCCCTGCGTCTCCACCGCGATCACCGCACCGGCCCGGTCGGCGGCCAGCTCCAGGGCCCTGGCCGCCATGTAGGTGTGCGCGATGCCGGTGGGGCAGGAGGTGACCGCGACCAGCCGCAACGCGGCGTCGGGCACCGCAGGTGCGGGCGCGGCCGCAGCCGCGGGCACGGGGGCCGTGGGCGCGGCCGGGGCGGGAGCGATGTCCTCGCCGCTGACCAGCGCCGCGGCCGTGCCCGGGTCGGTCACCGCCCGCAGCGCGTCGGTGAACTGCGGGTCCATCAGCCGTCGCGCCAGCGAGGCCAGGATGGCCAGGTGCGCGTCGTCCGCGCCGTCCGGCGCGGCGATCATGAAGATGAGGTCGGCCGGGCGGCCGTCGGGGGCGTCGAAGTCGACGCCGTGCCCGCTGCGCCCGAAGACCACGCTGGGCGCGGTCACGAAGGCCGAGCGACAGTGCGGGATGCCGACGCCGTCGCCCAGCCCGGTGGGCGCCTGCGCCTCGCGGGCGGCGATGTCGGCCAGGAAGCCGTCCAGGTCGGTGACCCGGCCCGCGCCGACCAGGCGCTGCGCGAGCGCGCGCAGCGCCTCGGACTTGTCGGTCGGGGCCAGGTAGAGGTCCACCAGGGGTGGTGTGGTCAGCGGGGGCGCCTGCGTCGTCATGGTCGGTCTTCCTTCGTGCATCCGTGCGTCGTTGCTCGGTCTATGGGCCCCCGTGCCCCCCTGGTGTGATGGTTCATCCGGTCAGCGGCCGGTCTGCGGGGATGTCCGCGGCGATCTCGACGCGCTCCGGCCGCAGGTCCGCCGGGGTCGGCATCACGCTGCCGGGCAGTTGCACCGCCGCCGCGCCGTGCGCGAGCGCCGCGGCCAACGCCTGCGGTCCCTGCCCGCCCGCGCCGAGGAACCCGGCCAGTGAGGCGTCGCCCGCCCCCACGTCGCTGCGGACGCGGTCCACCCGGGCGCTGCCGAACCAGACCCCGTCCGGCCCGACCAGCAGCATTCCGTCCCCGCCGAGGCTGGCCAGCACCTGGACCGCGCCGCGCTCGCGCAGCTCCTGGGCCGCGGCCAGCGCGTCCCCGACGGTGGCCAGGGTCCGGCCGGTGGCCTCCGCCAGCTCCTCCGCGTTGGGCTTGACCACGTCCGGACGGGCCGTCAGTGCGGCCGTGAGCGCCGGCCCGGAGGTGTCCAGCGCGATCCGGGCGCCGCCCGCGTGCACCTGGGCGACCAACTCGGCGTACCAGCGCGGGGCCAGGCCGCGCGGCAGGCTGCCGCAGCAGGCCAGCCAGGCGGCCTCGGTGCCGCGCGCCGCAGCCAGCAGCGCCGTCGACTCTTCCGCGGAGAGCTGCGGGCCGGGCGCGTTGACCTTGGTCAGCGAGCCGTCCGCCGCCGCGAGGCTGACGTTGGTCCGGGTCTCCCCGACCACCGGCACGGCCGCCACCGCGATGCCCTGCTGCCGCAGCAGCGCGGCCAGTCGTTCCCCGGCCGGTCCGCCCAGCGGCAGCACGGCCGTGCTGGGGTGCCCGGCCGCGGTCAGCGCGCGGGCGACGTTGACGCCCTTGCCGCCGGGGTCGACCCGGTCGGCGGTGGCCCGGTTGACCGTGCCGGCCGCCAGCGAGGGCAGCTCGTAGGTGCGGTCCAGGCTCGGGTTGGGGGTAATGGTCACGATCATGCGCGGATCACCTTCGGTCCCAGCTCCTCGATCTCTCGTGTGGCGTCGTCGTCCAGTCCGGTGTCGGTGACCAGCACGTCCACCTGTGCAAGGCCGGCGAAGCGGGCCAGGTGCCGGTCGCCGTGCTTGGCCGAATCGGCCAGCAGCACCACCCGCCGCGCGCCCGCGACCATGGCCCGCTTGACCGCTGCCTCGGCCAGGTCGGGCGTGGTCAGCCCGCCCGCGGCGTCGAAGCCGTTGGCGGCCAGCACGGCCACGTCCGCGTGGAGCTCGGCCAGGTCCCGCAGCGCCCAGGCGTCCACGGCGGCGTGGGTGCGCCGCCGCAGCCGCCCGCCCACCAGGTGCAGCGTCAGCCGCGGATGGTCGGCCAACCGGGCCGCGACCGGCAGCGCGTTGGTGGCCACCGTCCAGGCGGAGTCGGCGGGCAGCAGTGCCGCCAGCCGGGAGACGGTGGTGCCGGCGTCCAGCAGCACGCTGCCCTCGGCCGGCACCAGCTCCGTGAGCAGCTCCAGTGCCGCATGGGCGATCCGGTCCTTCTCGCAGGCGGCCGTCACCTCGCGCTCGGCCAGTCCCGGCTCCTCGGGCAGGCTCCCCGCAGGGAGCGCCCCGCCGTGCACCCGGCGCAGCAGCCCGGCCCGGTCCAGCACGCCGAGGTCGCGGCGGATGGTCTCCTGGGTGACGCCGAAGGTCTGCGCGAGGGAGGGGACGTCGACCCGGCCGTGTTCCTGGACCAGCTGCAGGATCTGCTGCTGGCGCTCCGGCGCGTACATCGGCGGCTTCCGTTCCTGGCGACGGACTGCCTGTCTGCGTCCGGTTGCTTCCGACCCTAATGGCGTCATGTCCGAACGGAATGGGACTTTGTGCCCGAATATGCCCGGTCGCGGGTCCGCCGGCGTCCGATCGGGCGTCAGGGCATGCCCCGAACCCTGAACCCTGAACCCGAGTCCTCATCCTGAACGCCGAACCCGAGTCCTCAGCCTCGACCCTGAACCCGAGTACTTCAGTCCTGCGGCGGCAGCGGCAGGCGCACGGTGAAGGCCGGGCCGGTCGGCGCGAGGGTGAGCGAGCCGCCGTGCCGCACCGCGATCTCCCGGGCCCAGGGCCGGCCCCAGGCCGGAACCGCCTGCGTCGCGGCTGCGCGGACCACCGCCGGGCCCGGAGCCTGGAAGAGGTAGCGCGGTCCCTCCGGGTGGGTGTGGGTGAACTCGGCGACCAGGTCCTGCGCCAGCCGCCCACGGTCAAGCGCAGGTAGGAGGCGTCCGGCGACACCTTCTTCACGCGGGACACCACGCCGTCGCTCACCATTTTGCACGTGCCTCTCAGCCAGCTCGAGCGATGGTCAAGACGTGTGCGTCGGCGTTCTGGCCGCAACCGCCGTCCAGACCCGCTGAGCGAGTTCGTCGACCGGGTGGTCCCCGTCGACGACCAGGTCGCAGACGCCACGCAGGGGTTCGACATGCTGTTCGTGGGCGGCACGCCGGTGGTTGAGGTAGTTGCGCAGGAGGACGTCGAGGGGAAACCCGTCCCGCAGGCACTTGCGCTCGATCTTCCGGGCCAGGCGCAGGTCGGCAGGCAGGTCCACGAAGATGTCGAGCCGCGCTGTCGCTGTGCGCGGGGTGACGTGGCGGGCGAACAGGCCGTCCACGATGACGACGGGCGAGCCGGCCAGCGCGGCGTCGGTGTCGCGGGCGAGACCCGTGAAGTCCAGCGACCGGGGGTCGCCGACGTCCAACCGCGGCACTCCGGATTCGTCAGGCGCCCACACTCCATGTTCTGGGGTGCGGAAGTAGTAGTCGTCACCGTGGAGTACCCGGGCTGGGCCCTGGGGCGTCGTAGCCGCCAGCGCGGTAGCCAACGTGGTCTTCCCCGCCCCGGCACCTCCAGTCAGCGTGACCAGCAAGTGTTCTCTCCTCATCGTTGTGGTGACGCCCGCAGCATCGCATGGCGGGCAGTGCCCGGCGGGCGGAGGGGCAGCCCCGTCGCGTGGGCCGCCCGCTCTGCCCGTAGCGAATCTGCGCACGGCAGAGAAACGGCATCAGGGGCCGCGTCCCGGGTCACAGTCGAGTCAACAGCAGTTCCCGTCTCCCGCCTCCCCGGCGGCCTCGACCAGGAGCACGCATGACTGGACCCACCACGACGCATCCGACGATCCGTGCCGAGGAGGGCGACACCGCGCCCAGCCGGTTCGACGACCACCTCGCGGCGCAGCTGCTCGCCCAGCGGATCGTGCTGCTCGGCACGCAGGTCGACGAGGTGTCGGCCAACCGGGTGTGCGCACAGTTGCTGCTGCTGTCGGCGCAGGACCCGCGCACCGACATCAGCCTCTACATCAACAGCCCCGGCGGGTCGGTGACGGCGGGTCTGGCCATCTACGACACCATGCGGCTCATCCCGAACGACGTCTCCACCCTGGCGATGGGCCTGGCCGCCAGCATGGGCCAGTTCCTGCTCACCGTGGGCACGCGGGGCAAGCGCTTCGGCCTTCCGAACGCGCGGATCATGATGCACCAGCCCTCCGCGGGCATCGGCGGAACCACCTCGGACATCGAGATCCAGGCGGAGAACCTGGAGCACACGAAGAAGTCCATCGAGCGGATCACCGCCGAGCACACCGGGCAGAGCCCGGAGACCATCGCCCGCGACAGCGACCGGGACCGCTGGTTCACGGCCGAACAGGCCAAGGAGTACGGGATGGTGGACCAGGTGGTGGAGTCCCTCGACGACATCCGTCCCGCCACCTCCCGCCGACGGATGGGGCTGTGACATGGGCTCGTACACCATCCCGTACGTCGTCGAGCGCACCGTCCAGGGCGAGCGGACCTACGACGTCTTCAGCCGCCTGCTGAACGAGCGGATCATCTTCCTGGGCACCGAGATCGACGACGGGGTCGCCAACGCCGTGATCGCACAACTGCTGCACCTGGAGTCGTCCAGCCCCGAGCAGGAGATCTCGATCTACCTCAACTCGCCGGGGGGCTCGTTCACCTCGCTGATGGCGATCTACGACACCATGACGTTCGTGCAGGCGCCGATCTCCACGTTCTGCGTGGGTCAGGCGGCGTCGACGGCGGCGGTGCTGCTGGCCGGAGGCGATCCGGGACGGCGGTTCGTGCTCCAGCACGCCCGCGTCCTGCTCGGGCAGCCGGCCAGCGGCGGACAGCAGGGGACGGTCTCCGACCTGAGCCTCGCGGCCAAGGAGATGGTCCGCATACGTGCCCAGGTGGAGCAGGTCCTCTCCCGGCACACCGGCCACGACGTGGCGACGCTGCGAGCGGACATGGACCGGGAGAAGATCCTCACGGCCGAGGAGGCCGTCGCGTACGGGATCGCCGACGAGGTGCTTTGCCGACGGCTTGCCTTCGCCTGAAGTCCCCGGACGCGACAGGCGCCCGCCGGCACCCCGGGGCCTGGTGTCTGGTGTCCGTCCGGGGTCGTCAGGCGGCGAGGCAGAGGCCGTCGTGACGCGGCATCGGCGCGGTCCGCGCCCCGACCGTGTGGCGGCGGCCCGCCCGGAGCGCCAGGGCGCGGTCCAGCTCGCCCCGGGTCCGGTCCAGCAGATCCCCGAGCCCCAGCCCGAGCGCCCGGGCCGCCGCCGCGAGCACCTCGGAGGAGGCTTCCTTCCGCCCCCGTTCCAACTCCGACAGGTACGGCATCGAGATCCGCGCCGCCTTGGCGACGTCCTTCAGCGTCCGCTGCTGGGCCAGACGTTCGCGCCGCAGCGCCTCACCGACGAGGTCCCGCCACAGCGGTTCCCTCACGCCCGGCCGTTGCGACGCGGCCGTGGGAGGCGTTCCACCGCCCGGCGGCGGCGCGGCGGTGCTCGGTCGCAGCGGGATGACCCGGGGCTCGTCCTGCGCGGAAGTGCTCACCTCTCCAGCCTAGGCACCACGCGCGACGAGGGAAGGCAGCGGCGTTCCGCCCTCGGAGAACCGTTCCTATTCAGTGTGCAGGAGTGAGCTTTGGGCCCGATCCTGGTTCACTGGCGCATTCCGAACGGTTTTGGATGCGCTGGTCGTCCGCGT
>NZ_JBGCCA010000045.1:0-77820 GCF_041261265.1 Streptacidiphilus sp. MAP12-33 | reverse complement strand
AACGACCCGGGCATGGGCGTCATCCGCCACGTCGACGCCGGCTACGACCACGCCGTCGAGGTCGCCGACGAGCTCGACGTCCGCATCCCGATGCGCGAGGGTGAGTGACCTTCCGATGACTGAGGCTTACGAGGAGGAGCTCGGCGACGCCGCGGACGGCTACCGCCGGATGTGGCGCGAGCTCCTCCCCGTCGGCCGCTTCCAGGAGACCGGCGGCTACCGCCGGTTCGCCTGGACCAGCGCCGACGCCGAGTGCCGGGCCTGGTTCGCGGAGCAGGCCGCCGCGCGCGGGCTGACCTGCGAACTGGACCGCAACGGCAACCAGTGGGCCTGGTACGGAGACCCTGAGGCCGGCGACGCCGTCGTCACCGGCTCGCACCTGGACTCCGTCCCGGACGGCGGCGCCTACGACGGGCCGCTGGGCGTCATCTCCTCGTTCGCGGCGCTCGACGCGCTGCTCGCGAGCGGCGCCCGCCCGACCCGCCCGATCGCGATCACCAACTTCGTCGACGAGGAGGGCGCCCGCTTCGGCGTCGCCTGCGTCGGCTCGCGCCTGACCGCCGGGGTGCTGACGCAGGACCAGGCGTTCCGCCTGCGCGACGCGGACGGCATCTGGCTGCCCGACGCGATGGCTGCCGCAGGGCAGGACCCGGACGCCATCGGCAAGGACGAGGCGCGCCTCGCCCGCGTCGGCGCCTACGTCGAGCTCCACGTCGAGCAGGGCCGCTACCTCGACGCGACCCCGCACGCCGTCGGCGTCGCCTCGGCGATCTGGCCGCACGGGCGCTGGCGCTTCGACTTCCACGGCGAGGCCAACCACGCGGGCACCACCCGCCTGGAGGACCGCCGCGACCCGATGCTCACCTACGCCAACACCGTGCTCGCCGCACGCAAGAAGGCCCGGCTGGCGGGCGCGCTGGCCACCTTCGGCAAGGTGAGCGTCGAGCCCAACGGCACCAACGCGATCGCCTCGTTGGTGCGCGGCTGGCTCGACTCACGCGCCGCCGACGAGGCGACGCTGACGGCGCTCGTCGACGAGATCACCGCCGCCGCGACCGAGCGCGCCGAGCGCGACGGCGTGCGCGCCGAGATCGTGCGCGAGTCCTACACGCCCGTCGTCGACTTCGACGACGCGCTGCGCGACCGGCTCGTCTCCATCCTCGGCCCGGACACCCCCGTCCTGCCGACCGGCGCGGGCCACGACGCGGGAATCCTCTCCGGAGTCATCCCGACTGCGATGCTGTTCGTGCGGAACCCCACCGGTGTCTCGCACTCGCCGTCCGAGTCGGCCACCGAGCCCGACTGCCTGGCCGGGGTCGCCGCGCTCGCCAAGGTGCTCGAGGAGATGACCTGCCGATGACGACCTTCTGGGCTCCGCACGCGTGGCTGCGCCGCGAGGGCGGCTCGCTGACCGCCGTCGAGGACGACGTGCGGATCGACGTCGACGCCACGGGCCGGATCAGCGCCATCACGCCCGACAGCGGTCCCGCGCCCGAGGGCGCCACCGTGCTGACCGGCCTCGCTCTGCCCGGCATGGCGAATGCTCACTCCCACGCCTTCCACCGCGCGCTGCGCGGCGCGGTGCAGGTCGGCAGCGGCACCTTCTGGACCTGGCGCGACACCATGTACCGGGCCGCCGACGCACTGGACCCGGACAACTACCTGGCGCTCGCCACCGCCGTCTACGCCGAGATGGCGCTGGCCGGCATCACCGCCGTCGGCGAGTTCCACTACGTCCACCACCAGCCGGGCGGCACCCCCTACGCCGACCCGAACGCGATGGGCGAGGCGCTGATCGAGGCGGCGGCGCGGGTCGGCATCCGGATCACGCTGCTGGACACCTGCTACCTCTCCAGCGGCTTCGGCGAGGCGCCGAACCGGCACCAGACCCGCTTCAGCGACGGGACGGCCGAGGCCTGGGCGACACGCGTCTCGCTGCTGAAGGAGCGCGACCACGCGAAGATCGGTGCCGCGATCCACAGCGTGCGCGCCGTTCCGGCGGAGCAGTTGGGCACCGTCGCGGTGTGGGCGAAGGAGCGGCAGGCGCCGCTGCACGTGCACCTGTCGGAGCAGGTCGCCGAGAACGAGGCCTGCCTGGCCGCGCACGGCGTCACCCCGACGCAGCTGCTCGCCCGTCACGGCGTCCTCGGCCCGCGCACCTCGGCTGTTCACGCGACGCACCTGTCCGAGGAGGACATGCGGCTGTTGACCGACACGTCCACGGTCATCTGCATGTGCCCGACGACCGAACGTGATCTCGCCGACGGCATCGGCCCGGCCCGCCAGCTCGCCTCCGGCGGCTGCCCGGTGTCGCTGGGCTCCGACAGCCACGCGGTGGTCGACCCCTTCGAGGAGGCCCGCGCGCTGGAACTGAACGAGCGTCTGGCGACGCAGCGCCGCGGCCACTGGACGGCGGCGGCGCTGCTGCGCGCCGCGACGGAGGACGGCCACGCGTCCCTGGGCTGGTCCGAGGCGGGCCGCCTGGAGCGCGGAGCGCTCGCGGACTTCTGCACGGTGGCGCTGGACACGCCTCGTACGGCGGGCCAGCCGGCCCGTCTCGGGGCGGAGATGGCCGTCTTCGCGGCGAGTTCCGCGGACGTCCGCGACGTCGTCGTGGGCGGCCGCGTCGTTGTCCGCGACGGCGTCCACACGACCGTGCCGGAGACCGGGCGGGCGTTGAACGAAGCGATTGCCGCACTTCGCTGAAGGGGCGCGAGGAGCTGCGCGAGCAACCACCGGCGTGCGGACGGCCCTGCGCGTTGAGGACCATCCGCATGTGGGTGGCTTGTCGCGCAGTTCCTCGCGCCCCTGAGGGTTCATCTGGAGGATTGAAATGACCACCCTGATCACCAATATCGGCAGCCTGCTGACCAACGACCCCGAGCTCGGCACCCTCACCAACGCCGCGATCGTGCTCGACGGCGACCGTGTGGCCTGGGTCGGTTCCGACCTCTCCGCGCCTGCCGCGGACGAGCGGGTGGACGCCGAGGGGCGGGCCGTCATTCCCGGGTTCGTCGACTCGCACTCGCACCTCGTCTTCGCGGGCGACCGCACCGCCGAGTTCAACGCCCGGATGTCCGGGAAGGCGTACACCGCCGGAGGCATCCGCACCACCGTCGCCGCCACCCGCGCCGCCACCGACGAGCAGCTCGACGCCAACGTCCGCCGCTACTTCGGCGAGATGCTCCGCCAGGGCACCACCACCGTCGAGGTGAAGTCCGGCTACGGCCTCACCGTCGCCGACGAGTCGCGCGCTCTGCGCATCGCCGCCGCGCACACGCAGGAGACCACCTACCTCGGCGCGCACGTCGTCGCGCCGGAGTTCGCGGACGACCCGGCCGGGTACGTGGAGCTGGTGACCGGCGAGATGCTGGACGCCTGCGCGCCGCACGCGCGCTACGTCGACGTCTTCTGCGAGCGCGGCGCCTTCGACGGGGACCAGGCACGCGCCGTCCTCACCGCCGGGATCGCGCGCGGGCTCACTCCGCGCGTGCACGCGAACCAGCTGACGCAGGGGCCGGGCGTGCAGCTCGCGGTCGAGCTCGGCGCGGCCAGCGCGGACCACTGCACGCACCTGTCCGACGAGGACGTGAAGGCGCTGGCCGACGCGCACGAGACGACCGTGGCGACCCTCCTGCCGGGCGCGGAGTTCTCCACCCGCGCCGTCTACCCGGACGCGCGCCGGCTGATCGACGCGGGTGCCACGGTCGCGCTGTCGACCGACTGCAACCCCGGGTCGAGCTTCACCAGCTCGATGCCGTTCTGCATCGCCGTCGCCGTGCGCGACATGGGGATGACGCCGGACGAGGCGGTCGTCGCGGCGACCCTCGGCGGCGCGCGGGCACTGCGGCGCACGGACGTCGGACGCCTCGCGCCGGGCGCGCGGGCCGACCTCGTGCTGCTGGACGCGCCCTCGCACGTGCACCTCGCCTACCGGCCGGGCGTGCCGCTGGTCAGCGCGGTGTGGCACGGGGGCGCGCGGGTCTGCTGACGCGCGCGGCGACCTGTCCGCCGACCGCCCTGCACCACGACGTTCCCATTGCTCACTGAGAAGGTCATTGCACGAGGGTTCCCCCTGCTGTGTCCCTGCCGTACCGTCGGCGAGAATCTGACGACTCGTCAGTAAGGTGCGGCCGGAGGAGGGCACAGTGGGTAGCAGAACCACCAGGAGGGCCGCCGTCGGCCTCGTCGCAGCAGGTCTGGCGACGGCGGCGGCCATCACACCCGCGCACGCGGCGACCGTGCCGGTCGACTACAACTGCCAGACCCCGATTGGGGCGAAGAGCGCCGTCTCGCAGGTCGCGATCACCGCCACGCAGAGCGGTTCGGGCTACGCGGTGACGGTCACCTTCACCAACGGCGTCTCCTCCAGTCCCGTCCCGCTCGGGGCCGGCTCGATGACGCCGAGCATCGTCGTCGCCGTCGGCGGCGCCGACAGCGGGCACTTCACGGCGAACGGGACGCCGAACGCACAGCAGATCCCGGCCAACAGCCCGATCCGCCTCGGCAGCATGACCGGCACCTACACGCCGGGGCACACCGGCTCGGTGACCCTGACGCCGTCCACGCTCACCATCAAGGCGCTGGGGACGACCACCACGTGCACGCCGTCCGGCTCGGTCTCGCCCGCGCTGACGCTGAACGTCACCAGTGCCGCCCCGGGTGGGACGTCCACGACGGGCGGCTCCAGCGACGGCGGGACCTTGCCGCAGACCGGTCCGGCCGACGACGCCGCGGCCTTCGGGCTCTTCGGTGGGACCGTGATGCTGGTGGGTGTCGCGGGCGCGCTGTGGCTCACCCGGCGCAGCCGCAACGGCCGTCTCGATGCGCGCTTGTGAAAGCACAGGCTCGGATGCCTTGACTTCTAAATCTGACGGGTCGTCAATAATGGCCTGCAGGGGGGATGGGACTTCCCTGTGCACGAGGCCGGCCGCCCCGTCCACAGCAAGGGAAGCAGGGAGGCCGGCCCGCACGGCACCGTAGCGCCGTTCGCAGGATAGTCCGGGGCCGCACCACTCGGCAGATCGACCTCCGAACGAGTCACCGCGGTGTCCGTGGCGGCCGTCACGCAAGGCGCGCGACCGGCCGTCCGACCACCGAAAGGAGCACCACCAACGTGTTCCAGCACTCTTCGAGCATCCTCAGACGGGCAGCCGCCTGGGGAGGAGCCGCCGCGCTCGCGGTCGGTGCACCGGTCGCCCTGGCCGGAGCCGCGCACGCCGCGTCGGCCAAGGGGAGCACCGTCTCCTACGCGATGACCTGCATCCCGCCGGCCATCGCCGGACTGCCCCCGCAGCACGGCACCGCGCAGGGCGAGATCACCCTGTCCGACACCACGCCGACGGCGGGGGAGACGGTCACCGTCACCTACGACGTGGTCGCGGCCGCGGCGGGCAACCCGTCCAGCTTCACCATCCCGGCCAACAGCGTGAGCGCCACCGGGTCCGTGACGCTGGGCGGCGCGGTGACCACGCCGGTCACCGTCGCCAACGCGGCGGTGCCCAACCCGGCGATCGCGCCCGGGGGTTCCTTCCCCGAGTTCCAGATGACCGGCACCTTCGTGGCACCGGCCTCGGGGACGATCAACTTCTCGCCGGACGCGATGACCATCAGCGTCGCGGGCACGAACACCGTGTGCACCGTAGACACGGAACCGGCGCCGGTCTCCAACTCGGCGACCGTCACCATCCCGAACAACCGCACGCTGAACGACACGCCCAACCAGGGGCCGGTCGGCACCAAGGTCAGCGTGACCGGCTCCGGCTACACCGCCGGCGCCACGGTCACGGTGGCCGGCTTCGCGGGCACCTCCGGCACCGGTGACCTGACCCAGGTCACCGCGGACGCCGGCGGCAACATCAGCGGCACGCTGACCGTCACCGCCCCGACGACGACCGGCATCATCGCCTTCGAGGGCTCGGCGTACAACCCGACGACGGCGTCCTCGCCGGCGCCGTTCACCGTGACCGCGACGGTCAAGCCCGGCGATCTGCAGCAGACGCTGAACTCGACCGTGCTCTCCGGCACGCTGAGCATGACGCAGGCGGGCACCTCCGTCACCATGACGCCGGTTCCCTTCGGCACCGGCGGCGCGTCCACCGGCACGCTCAACACCGTCACCGTCCAGGACTTCCGCGGTGGCTCCACCGGGTGGTCGCTGACGGCCAGCAACACCAACTTCACCGGCCCCGGCACGGCCAGCCTGCCGGCCTCCGCGCTGAGCTGGTCGCCGACCTGCAGCACCACCTCCGGTAGCCCGAGCACCTGTGTGGCCGGCACCGCGGGCGCGGTCGGCGCGACCGGCGCGACGCTCGCGAGTACACCGCCGGCGAGCCTGACCGGTGGTCAGTTCGCTGCGGGCGCGGGCCTGACCCTCACCGTCCCGGCGTTCACCGCGCCCGGGGCGTACAGCTCGACCCTCACGCTGACGCTGGCGTAAGGCGCACGACCGTACCTGACCAAGGGGCCCGGAGCGCACCCTCCGGGCCCGCAAGGGGAGGCTGAGAACGGTGAGAACCCTCTGGGGGCGCGGGGCCCTGCTGACGAGGGGCTGCGCCCCGGGGCGCGAGAAACCACCCGTGGCGGATGCCCCTGCTCGTTCGGCGCGCCACGTGGGCGGGTGGCTTGTCGCGCACGCGGTCAAACGGCTCAGCCTCGCGCCCCTGATGGTGCTTCTCACCGTTGTCACCGCAACCCCCGTGCACGCCGCCGACAACGGGAGCTGGGCCGTGTTTCCCACGCCTCCCGCCGGGACCGCGACGCCCGGGCCGGGGGATCGGCAGTACTTCTACCTCGAATCCGCTCCCGGCCGGGTCGTCTCCGACCGCGTCTCCGTCGTCAACCTCACCGACCAGCCGAAGTCCTTCCGGCTCTACGCGGCCGACGCCTACAACACCCCCCGGGACGGCGGCTTCGCGCTGCGCACCGTGGACCAGAAGATGACCGGCGTCGGGGCCTGGGCGAAGCTCAACGTCAGCAGCCTCACCGTGCCGCCGCGCACCCGCGCGGACATCCCGTTCACGATCTCCATCCCCTCCACCGCCGAGCCCGGTGACCACCCCGGGGCGATCGTCGCGGTGGAGACCTCGGTCGAGGCGACCACGCAGCAGGGCGGGCTCGCCGTCGGCGTCAAGCGGGCCGTGGGCGCACGCATCTACCTGCACGTCACGGGTCAGTCCGTGCCCGCGCTGAGCGTCGACGCCGTCTCCGTCGACCGCAGCGCCCCGCTCGTTCCCGGCTTCGGCGCGAGCCGGGGGACGTTGCACTACACCCTGACCAATCACGGCAACGTGACCCTGCACCCGAACGTCGAGGTCGTCGAGACCGGCTGGTTCGGTTCTGTCTATCACCGGCCACCGACCAGCAGCGGGATCGAACTGCTCCCCGGACAGTCCGTGCAGCTCACGCTCGCCCTGCCGGCACCGCCGCAGTTCGACGACGTGTCCGTGACGGTGAAGGCATCCGACGGGTCGACCACGGCCCAGGGCCGGACCGACTACCTGGCGGTGCCCTGGCTGGTGGTGGCCGTCGTGGCGCTGCTGCTGGCCGGACTCGGGGTCTGGCTCCGCTTGCGGGCCAAGGGCCGTCGTGTGCACCGGGCCGGCTGGCGTCGCAGGCGTGAACCCGCGGGGGTCACGGCGTGAGGCTCCGTGTGTTCACAGTGCGCGGTCGGTTCACACGGCGAGGCCTGCTCGCCCTGCTCCTGCTCGTTCTGGCGTTGCCGCTCGCGGGACCGGCCACCGCCGCGCACGCGTCGGGCAGCGGGCCGATCGCCGTTCCGCTGCCGGCCTCGGCGAAGCCGGGCGGGACCACGACCGTCGGCGGCTCCGGCTGGCCCGCGTCGACGCTGCTCACGGTGCTGCTGTGCGGGCAGAACGCCGTCGCCGGGACCGACGACTGCGCGAACGCCTCCGGACGGGCCGTCACCACCGATGCCAACGGGCGGTTCACCGAGCAGCTCAGCGTCGCGTTGCCGCCGGAGCCCTGCCCGTGCGTGATCCACGTCAACACCGTGCTCGGCGACTCCGTCAGCGCGGACGCGCCGTTCGACGTGATCGGCGCGCCCGTGAAGCCCATTCCGGCGGACGCGGCCGGGAGCGGGAACCTGCACGTGCTGAGCGAGAGCATGACCGGGGACAGTGGGTTGCTCAACACGTTCGGAGCCCCGCCGTCGCGGACCTTCAAGGTGATCGTCACCAACTTCGGCGCCTCGCCGATCGTCAATCCGGAGTTCCAGCTCGGGACCTCCCACTCGGTGCTGGCGCCCGAGTGGAGTGCGGCCCCCTGGCAGGGCGTGATCAGGCCCGGCGACAAGGTCGAGATCGACTTGCCGGTGCAGTTCGACTCGGGAGCCAGCGGAGTGTGGACCGCGACGCTGCGCTACCAGGGCCGGGACATCGCCCACGCGGAGCAGGATCTCCCGGCGGCCTGGGGCGTCGGCGTCTTCTGGGTCCTGCTCGGGATCGTGGTCGCGGTCGCGCTCTACCGGATCGGGATGGCCGTGCTGGACCGGGTCCGCCCCGAGGTCGTCGAGCGCCACCGTGAGCGGCGCCGCTCACGGCTCGGCCGCCACCGCGCCGAGCCCGAGGCCGTCGGCCCGTTGGAGGAAGGCGCGGCCGGAGAGGGTGAGCCGGTGGACGAGGCGCCGACACAGGTGATCCCGGTGGTTGCCCCGCCACCGGTCCCCGCGCCCACGCCACCCGCCCCGCCGCTGCCCGCGTACGCGCCGACCGTGCGGACCGGCCGCATCCCTGCCGCGCTGCCCGTCGGCTCCGTGCCCGCGCCCGCGCCCGCGACGGTGGAGCCCGTGGCCGCGCTGCCGTGGTTCGCCCCGGGCACGGTGACCCTGACCGCACTACCCCAGGCCGCACCCCTGGTCCGACCTCCCGACAAGGAAAGGCCTACTGACACGTGAACAGCATCCGGCCGGCCGCGGGCGCGCTGACGGCCCTGCTCGCCGCCTCACTCCTGGCGGTCGCGGCGCCCAGCGCGTCCGCCGCCCAGTCCAGTTTCGCGACGACCTGCAACCCGCCCGTCGGCGGGGCCGTGCACGGCACCACGGTGGTCGACGTCACCAGTGACGACGCGAGCCCCAAGGTCGGCGACACGGTGACGCTGACCTGGAAGTTCGTGCAGGCCGCCTCGCAGAACCCCGGCTATGTCGACCTGGCGGCGAACACCGTTCAGCCGACGGGCCACATCTCCGTAGGCGGCGCGCAGACAGCGACCGTCGCGATGACCGGACCGCGCACGAATCCGGCCATCCCGAAGAACTCGCCGATGGTGCTGTCGGACATGACCGGGACGGTGAAGCTGACCACGGCCGGGGACGTGACGGTGACGCCGGCGGACTACAACATCAACGTCAGCACCTTCAACGCCGACACCCCCTGCAAGCCGGACGCGACCGCCCCGGTCGCCCTCACCCTCCACGTCGCCGCAGCCGGCGGCGGTACGACGGGCGGGACCACCACGGGCGGCACCACCACGGGTGGCACGACCGGTGGCACGACCACGGGTGGGACCACGACCGGCGGGACCACGACCGGCGGCACGACCACGGGCGGCACGACGACGGGCGGCACGACCACGGGTGGGACCACGACCGGTGGGACCACCACGGGCGGCGGCAGCGGCGGCGGCAGCAGCTTCCCGGGGACGCCGGTCAAGGTCGACTACAGCTGCGTCACCCCGATCGGCACCAAGGACGCCAGCCCTACCGTCACCATCAGCGCGATCCGCAACGGTGACCGCTACACCCTCACCGAGTCCTTCGCCTCGGGCGTCTCCTCCGCGCCGGTCCCGCTCGGGGCCGGGTCGATGGTGCCGAGCACGACCGTCGTCGTGGCGGGGGCGGACAACGGCCAGCTGACCCTGACCGGGCCCGCCAACAGCGCCGCGATCCCGGCGAACACGCCGATCAAGCCCAGCGACATGACCGGCACCTACGTGCCGGGCCACACCGGCGAGGTGAAGTTCGCGCCAGGCGTGCTGACGATCAAGGCGCTCGGCACGACCACCACCTGCACCGCGGTCAGCAAGCCCGGGGCCTCGCTGACGCTGGACGTCACCGCCGCCACCGGCAGCGGCGGCGTGACCGGCTCGACCACCGGGGACGACACCTCCGGCAGCACCACCGGGGGTCTCGCCAACACCGGCGGCAACGACGCCTCGTTCCGCGCGCTCGGCCTGATCGGGGGCACCGTGTTGCTCCTCGGTGCGGCCGTGTTCGTGGTCACGCCGTGGCGCCGCCTGCGCAAGACCCGCTGAGGGTCGCCGAGGGAGAACGCCGAAGGGCGCCCCGCCGATGGCGGGGCGCCCTTCGCTGTCTCGGTGCGACGTCAGCGCGACGTCGGTGCGAGGTCAGTGCACGTCGCCCATGAGCGCTCGGACCTTGCGGCGGTAGAGCATCATCGCCACACCGGCCAGCAGCGCGGCCGCGCCCTGGATGGCGAACGAGGTGGTGCTGAGGAACGCGTCGCCCATGACCTGCTGGAGCACGGCCGCGACGCAGTCGCCCGCGGTGACGGCGAGGAACCAGATGCCCATCATCTGGCTGGCGTACTTCTGCGGTGCCAGCTTGGTGGTGACGGACAGGCCGACGGGGGAGAGGGTCAGCTCGCCGACGGTCTGGACCAGGTAGACCAGCGCCAGCCAGAGCGGGGTGACCCGGGCGCCGCCGGAGGCCGCGGCCATGGCCAGCATCATGACGCCGAAGGAGACGCCGATCAGCACCAGGCCGATGCCGAACTTCACGGCCGTGCTGGGGTTCTTGCTGCGGCGGTGCAGCCAGACCCAGAGCCAGGCCATCACGGGGGCCAGCGCCATGATGTAGAGCGGGTTCAGCGACTGGAACCAGGTGCTCGGGAAGTCGAAGCCGAACAGCTTGCTGGACGTGTTGTTCTGTGCGAACAGGCTCAGCGTCGAACCGGACTGGTCGTAGATCATCCAGAAGATCGCGGCGGCGACGAAGAACCAGATGTAGCCGGTGAGCTTGCCGCGCTCGTCCGTGCTCAGGTCCTTGTCGCGGCGGATCCGGGCGAAGACGATGACCGGGATGATCAGACCGACGACGGTCAGCGTCCAGGTGACCCAGCCGACGGTCAGGTGACCGGCGAGGGCGACGGAGCCGAAGAAGGCCGCCGCCAGGGCCAGCCAGAACAGGCCCTTGCGCAGCATCGAGGTGCGCTCGGCGCGGGACAGCGGCGAGGTGACGACGCTGGACTTGGCGCTGAGGTTGCGGCTGCCGATGACGTAGTTGGTCAGGCCCAGGGCCATGCCGACGCCCGCCAGGGCGAAGCCGAAGTGGTAGCCGAGGTGGCTCTGACCCACGGTGCCGATCACCAGGGGCGCGGCGAAGGCGCCCAGGTTGATGCCCATGTAGAAGATCGTGAAGCCGCCGTCCCGGCGCGGGTCGTTCTTGTCCGGGTACAGGTGGCCGACCATCGTCGAGATGTTGGCCTTGAGCAGCCCGGAGCCGGCGGCGATGAAGCCGAGGCCGACGAAGAAGGACACCGTGGCGGGGACCGCCAGCAGGAAGTGGCCGGTCATGATGATCACGCCACCGATGAGCACGGTCTTGCGCGCGCCCCAGAGGCGGTCGGAGATCCAGCCGCCGGGCAGGGCGAGCAGGTACACCATCGCGTTGTAGACGCTGTAGATCGCGGCAGCGCTGGCGGCACCGAGGTGGAGCCCGCCCTGGGAGGCGGGGGCGACCAGGTAGAGCACCAGCAGCGCGCGCATGCCGTAGAAGCTGAAGCGCTCCCACATCTCGGTCATGAACAGCGTCGACAGTCCACGGGGGTGCCCGAAGAACGTCTTCCTGGGGGAGCCGTTGACGGCGACGGCGGAAGCCGCGTCGACTGCGACCTCGACAGGTATCGGCGACATGGGCAAGTTCCTTGCAGGTTCAGAACAGGGGGTTGCCCAACTGTAAGGTCCGCGTTTGAGTGCTTTTGACGGTGGCAGCACAGAACTGATCTTTATGACCGCATCTGCGCAACATGAATCGCACCTGGAAGCTACGGCTTGCCTTCGAATCTTCGGCAATGTCCGGGCTGTTCATTAAGAATCTACGGTGCGGCCATGTGAGCTTGTTCTCAGACGGGCACAGCCTCAGACGGGCACGGCCTCAGACGGGCGCAGCCTCAGCGGACGTCGCCCAGGTAGCCGTGGATCCTGCGGCGGTTCAGCAGGATCGCCACCGCGGCCAGCAGGGCGAGCGCGACCTCCGCCGCCACGTAGCCGCGGCTGTTGAGGTCCGCCCCCGCCGTCGTCGCCAGCGAGGTGGTGCAGTCGCCCGCCGTCACCGCGAGGAACCAGACGCCCATCATCTGGCTGCCGTACTTCTCCGGCGCCAGCTTGGTGGTGACCGAGAGGCCGACGGGGGACAGGCACAGCTCGCCGACCGTCTGGACCAGGTAGACGACGCACAGCCACAGCGGCGTCACCTTCGTCCCACCGGACGCGGCGGCCAGCGCCCCCAGGAACACCGCGAAGGACGCGCCCACCAGGATCAGGCCGATCGCGAACTTCGTCGACGTCTCCGGCTCCTTGTTCTTCGCCGCCAGCCACTGCCACATCCAGGCGAAGACGGGGCCCAGCGCCATGATGTAGAGGGGGTTGAGCGACTGGAACCAGCTGGAGGGGAAGTGCACCCCGAGCAGGCTGTCGGCCGTGTCGTCCTGGGCGAAGATGTTGAGCGTCGAGCCGCCCTGGTCGTAGATCATCCAGAAGACGGCCGCCGCGACGAAGAACCAGATGTAGCCGGTCATCTTCCGGCTCTCCAGTGGGGACAGGTCCCGGTCCCGCTTGATCCGCAGCAGCGTCCAGGCCGGGAAGACCAGCCCGATGATCGTCAGCGGGATGGTCGCCCAGTTGAGGGTGAAGTGACCGGTGCCGCCGACGATCCCGTAGAAGACGGCGGCCATGCCCAGCCAGAACAGCCCCTTGCGCAGCACGCTGCGTCGCTCGGCCTCGCTGAGCGGGGTCGCGACGATGCTGCTGTGCGGGCTCAGGGTGCGCATGCCGAAGAGGTAGATGGCCAGGCCGATGCCCATGCCGATCCCGGCCAGCGCGAAGCCCAGATGCCAGTTGACCTTCTGGCCCACCGTGCCGATCACCAGCGGCGCGAAGAACGCGCCGACGTTGATGCCCATGTAGAAGACGGTGAAGCCGCCGTCGCGGCGGGGGTCGGTGGGGCCCTGGTAGAGGTGTCCCACCATGGTGGAGATGTTGGCCTTGAGCAGGCCCGAGCCGAGCGCGATGAAGACCAGGCCGGCGAAGAAGGAGCCGGTGGCGGGGAGCGCGAGCAGGAAGTGGCCGGTCATGATGACGACGCCGGCCACCGCCACCGTCTTCTTGGGCCCCCAGACGCGGTCCGCCACCCAGCCGCCGGGGAGCGTGAGCAGGTAGACCATCGAGACGTAGACGCTGTAGATCGCGGTGGCCGAGCTCTTGGAGAAGGCGAGCCCGCCGTCCGAGTGCGGGGCGGTCAGGTAGAGCACGAGCAGCGCGCGCATGCCGTAGTAGCTGAACCGTTCCCACATCTCCGTGGTGAACAGGGTCGCGAGTCCCCATGGATGGCCGAAGAAGGTGCGATGGTGCCCGGGGCCGGTGTCCTGTCCCGCCGCCACGTCCTGAGCCATCAGCAGCTCCGCCTCTCCCCATCCCGGCGCTTATGTCGCTTTTATCCGCGTGTGTCGAGATTAGTGGAGGCGAACCGGATCAGCGTTGCGGAACGCCCGTGCGTGCTCCGTTCGACGGAAGCGGGGGCGCGGCCCGTCCGCGCACTACGATCGACCCATGACGCGTGTACTGCTGGCCGAGGACGACATCGCCATCTCCGAGCCGCTCGCCCGTGCCCTGCGTCGCGAGGGCTACGAGGTGATCGTCCGTGAGGACGGCCCGTCCGCGCTGGAGACGGCCGGTGCCGGCGGGGGCGTCGACCTGGTCGTGCTCGACCTCGGCCTGCCCGGCATGGACGGTCTGGAGGTCGCCCGCCGGCTGCGCGCCGACGGTCACGGCTTCCCGGTGCTCGTGCTCACCGCCCGCGCCGACGAGGTGGACACCGTCGTCGGCCTCGACGCCGGCGCGGACGACTACGTCACCAAGCCGTTCCGCCTCGCCGAGCTGCTCGCCCGCGTCCGGGCGCTGCTGCGCCGCGGCACCGGCGACCTCACCACCGGCGCCCACGGCGTCAAGATCGACGTCGAGTCGCACCGCGCCTGGCTCGGCGACGACGAGATGCAGCTCTCGGCCAAGGAGTTCGAGCTGCTGCGGGTCCTGGTCCGCGACGCCGGCCGGGTGGTCACCCGTGAGCAGATCATGCGCGAGGTCTGGGACACCACGTGGTGGACCTCGACCAAGACCCTGGACATGCACATCTCCTGGCTGCGCAAGAAGCTGGGCGACGACGCGGCCAGCCCCCGTTACATCACCACCGTGCGCGGCGTCGGCTTCCGCTTCGAAAAGGGCTAGGTCGTTCGGCTGTGAAGCGCAGGCTGCTCAACTCCACCCTGGCGGTGGTGCTCGTGACCGTCGCCCTGTTCAGCGTGCCGCTGGCGCTCGTGGAGAAGCGCAGCATCGAGAGCACCGCGCAGGACGCGGTGAGGACCGAGGCGATCCACATCCTCGGCGTCATCGAGAACCGCTACGCGGCGAACGAGCCGATCGACCCGGCCGCGCTGGCGGGACTCAACGACAGCGGCTCCGGCCGCTACGCCGTCGTGCAGATCCCCGGCCGGGCCGCGCCGATCGTGCTGGGCAGCCCGCCCAGCGGCGCCGACCCGGTGACCGCGACGGAGAAGGGCCCGCACGGCGAGACCGTCGTGGTCCAGGAGTCCCGCGAGCCCGTCGACAGCGCCATCCTGCGGATGCTGCTGCTGCTCGTCGGGGTGGCCGCGCTGACCGTCGCCGCGGCGATGGCCCTGGCGATCTGGCAGGCCAAGCGGATCACCCGCCCGCTGGTCGAGCTCGCGGAGACCGCGGAGCGCCTCGGTTCCGGCGACCCCCGCCCGCGCCAGCGCCGCTACGGCCTGGCCGAGCTCGACCGCGTCGGCGAGGTCCTGGACCAGAGCGCGGAACGCATCGGCCGGATGCTGACCGCCGAGCGGCGCCTGGCCGCCGACGCCTCCCACCAGCTGCGGACGCCGCTGACGGCCCTGTCCATGCGGCTGGAGGAGATCGTCGAGACGGACGACCTGGACACCGTGAAGGAGGAGGCCGCGATCGCGCTCGGCCAGGTGGAACGCCTGACGGACGTGGTGCAGCGGCTGCTCACCAACAGCCGTGAGTCGCGCAACGCCGCGGCGGTGGCCTTCGACGTGGACGAGGTCATCAAGCAGCAGGCGGAGGAGTGGCGGCCGGCGCTGCGCCGGTACGGGCGCAAGCTCTACCTGGAGGGCCCGCCCGGACTGTGGGCGGTCGGCACGCCGGGTGCCGTCGCGCAGGTGCTGGCGGCGTTGATCGAGAACTCGCTCATGCACGGGGACGGCTCCGTCACCATCCGCACCCGCGTCCGCGACACCCGTGTCGTCCTGGAGGTCCAGGACGAGGGCGCCGGCGTCCCGGACGAGCTGGGCGCCCGTGTCTTCGAGCGCACGGTCAGCGGCCACAACAGCACCGGCATCGGCCTCGCCGTCGCCCGTGACCTGGCCGAGGCCGACGGCGGCCGCCTCGAACTGCTCTCGCAGCGGCCCCCGGTCTTCGCGCTCTTCCTCGGCCGGCACTCCTCGTAACCCTGCGGGGCGCCGCCATCGACCGACCGGATGACATTCGCCTCACACGCCGTCAGCACGCCGTCCGAATAACGGCGGTGAGCACGTCAGGTTCGTACGATCCTACCGCCGGCATCCGGACATATCGGATGCCTTTCTGAAACGGCGGTGAGCATGAGACCGATGATCCGCGGTCGGCTACGGACCTGGGTCACCACCTGCGTGACACTCGTGACGATGGCGGGCGGCGTCGCGGCCGCCGCCCCCGCGACGCCGGGGGCGCACGGCTACCCGCTCCCGCGGGGCGTCGAGGCGATCATGCACAAGCCCGGATACGAGCACGCGCAGTGGGGTGTGCTGGAGATCGACCCCGCGAACGGTGAGGTGATCCACTCCCGGTTCGCGAACCAGTCCTTCGTGCCGGGCTCGGACACCAAGCTGGTCACCATCTCCTCCGCCTGGCACACCCTCGGCCCCGACCACCGGTTCACCACCCCCGTGTTCGCGGTCGGAGCCCGCCAGGGGGCGACCCTCAACGGGAACCTGGCGCTGGTGGCCCAGGGCGACCTGACGATGGGCGGGCGGACCAAGCCCGACGGGTCGGTGGCCTTCACGGACGTCGACCACACCTCCGCCAACGACCTGCCCGGTGCCACGCTCACCCCCGAGAACCCGCTCGCCGGCATCGACCGGATCGCCCGCCAGGTGCGCGCCTCCGGGATCCGCCACGTCGACGGCGACGTGATCGTCGACCCCAGGATCTTCACGCCCCCGGCGCTGGACCCGCAGCCCACCCCGCTGATCATCAACGACAACCTGATCGACCTGCTGACCACGCCCACCAAGGCCGGAAGGCCGGCCAAGCTGTTCTGGCGCCCGCAGGTCGCGCCGTACCAGGTCACCTCGACGGTCACCACGGTGGCGGCGGGAGGCACGACCGACCTGACCGTCACCGCCTCGCCCGACGGGACCAGGATCACCGTGTCCGGCACCATCGCCGCCGGATCCCAGCCCGAGCTGCGGGTCTCCGCCATCCAGGACCCGAACGCCTTCGGCCGCACGGCCCTGATCGAGGCGCTCGGCCGCGCCGGCGTCACCGTCACCGCGCACCCGACCGGGGCGAACCCGCAGGGCGCGCTCCCCGCGTCCTACGGCGGGGACCGGCGGGTGGCCGCGTTCGTCTCCCCGCCCTACCGCGACTACGCCAAGCTGATCCTCAAGGTCAGCCACAACCTGGGCGCGAACCTCGCCCTGTGCAACATGGCCGTGGTGCGCGGCAGCAAGGACTGCTTCGCGGGCGGGTTCGCGGCCGAGCACGACTTCCTGACCAACGTCGCCCACATCGACCCGCAGCAGTTCCAGCTCGACGACGGGCGCGGCGGCGACGCGACGGAGAAGGCCACGCCGACCGGTCTGGCCCAGATCCTCGGCTACTGGCTGCACACCCCGGACGCGACGGCCTTCCGGTTGTCCCTCCCGATCCTGGGCGTCGACGGCTCCAACGGGATCTCCTGCCCGGACTGCCCGGCCAAGGGCAAGGTCTTCGCCAAGCCCGGCACCGTCATCGGCATCGACCGGCTCAACGGGCAGTTCGTCGTCGCCGACCAGAGCCAGGCCGGTTACCTGCTGACGAACGACGGCCACCTCGTGGTCTTCGTCGAGCTGGTGAACTCCGCCACGGCCCCCGACATCCAGGGCGTGGTGCGGGTCTTCGACGACACCAACCAGATCTCGGCCCTGCTCCAGGAGGAGGCCTCGGCCCACCTCTGAGGCGCGCGCAACGAGAAGCCCCCGGCCGGCGTTCGCCGGTCGGGGGCTTCTCGGAGGTCGGTCGGTCTCAGCGCGTGCGGGTGGCGGTGCTGCGCTTGACCTGCTCCGCGGCCAGGATCTGCTCCGCCGCGTCCAGCGCCTCCTCGGCCTGCGGGACGACGCGGAAGACCCAGGTGCGGTAGGCCCAGAAGCGGAAGACCGTGGCCACCGCGATACCCACCATGGTGCCGATGAAGGTCTCGATCTTGGTGGTCATCCCGAGACCGTAGGTCAGCAGGTACAGCACGCCGCTCTGGATCACCAGGCCGATCACGCTGAAGACCAGGAAGAGCGAGATCTCCCGCGACCGCGTCTTCTTATCGGCGCCCCGGTACACCCAGTACCGGTAGCCGACGTAGTTCGTCGCGATGGCGATCACCGTGGCCACGATGTTGGCGCGGACCGGCTGCATCCCCGTGTCCAGCAGGATGCTGAGGCTGACCAGCTGGACGACCAGGCCGGATATCCCGACGACGCCGAACTTGGCCACCTCGTTGGCAAGGCGGCGCAGAGCACTCGGCGTACGTCCGCCTGAGAGGGGGGAAGCGGTCATGACCTGGGATCCGTCTCTACTCGGCTACTCGGCGCGGGGGTAGGTGTCGCCGCGCGCGACGCGCAGGTGCGTGTGCCGTACACGACGATAGTCGGCTCGCCGGTGTGACAAATACTTCTCCTGTTAAATCCTCACGGAACTCTGGCCCACACGCACCTCCACCACCGGCGCGGATCGAGTGATTCCGCAGGCGGATATCCTTGCGGTGTGACTTTTCCGGTAGTGGGCATGATCGGTGGCGGGCAGCTGGCCCGGATGGCGCACGACGCGGCGATCCCGCTGGGCGTGCGGTTCAGGCTGCTGGCGGACACGCCGCAGGACTCGGCGTCGCTGGTGGTGAACGACGTCGTGCTCGGCGACTACCGCGACCTGGAGACGCTGCGCCGTTTCGCCGCCGGGTGCGACGTGATCACCTTCGACCACGAGCACGTACCCACGGAGCACCTGCGCACCCTCCTCGCGGAGGGCGTGAACGTCCGGCCCGGACCGCACGCGCTGGTGTTCGCGCAGGACAAGGGCCTGATGCGGGCCAAGCTCGACAGCATCGGCGCGCCCTGCCCGCGGCACCGCCTCGTCGCCGATCCGGCCGACGTGACGAAGTTCGCCCAAGAGGGTGACGGTTATCCCGTCGTGCTGAAGACCACCCGTGGGGGTTACGACGGCAAGGGCGTCTGGGTCGTCAAGGACGAGACCGAGGCCGCCGAGCCGTTCCAGGCCGGGGTCCCGGTGCTCGCGGAGGAGAAGGTCGACTTCGTGCGCGAGCTCGCCGCCGACGTCGTGCGCTCCCCGCACGGGCAGGCCGTGGCGTACCCGGTCGTGGAGTCGGTGCAGGTCAACGGCATCTGCCACGAGGTCGTCGCCCCCGCGCCGAACCTGTCCCCGGAGCTCGCCGCGCAGGCGCAGGCGCTGGCGCTGCGGATCGCGGGCGAGCTGGACATCACCGGCCACCTGGCCGTCGAGCTGTTCGAGACCCGTGACGGCCGCGTGCTCGTCAACGAGCTCGCCATGCGTCCGCACAACTCCGGCCACTGGAGCATCGACGGCGCGGTCACCTCGCAGTTCGAGAACCACATCCGCGCCGTGCTGGACCTGCCGCTCGGCGACCCGCGGCCGCGCCAGCCGTGGACGGTCATGGTGAACGTGCTCGGCGGCGACTACCCGGACATGTACAGCGCGTACCTGCACTGCATGGCGCGCGACCCCGGGCTGCGCATCCACATGTACGGCAAGGACGTGAAGCCCGGCCGTAAGGTGGGCCACGTCACAGTGTTCGGCGACGACCTGGACGACGTGCGCGAGCGCGCCCGCCACGCCGCCGCATACCTTCGAGGGGACATCACAGAATGAGCGAGCAGCCGCTCGTCGGCATCGTCATGGGTTCGGACTCCGACTGGCCCGTGATGGAGGCCGCCGCCCAGGCACTGGAGGAGTTCGAGATCCCCTTCGAGGTGGACGTCGTCTCCGCGCACCGGATGCCGCGCGAGATGGTCGCCTACGGCGAGGCCGCCGCCGGCCGGGGCCTGAAGGCGATCATCGCGGGCGCGGGCGGCGCGGCGCACCTGCCGGGCATGCTCGCCTCCGTCACCACGCTGCCGGTCATCGGCGTGCCGGTGCCGCTGAAGTACCTCGACGGCATGGACTCGCTCATGTCCATCGTGCAGATGCCGGCCGGTGTGCCGGTCGCCACGGTCTCCATCGGCGGTGCCCGTAACGCGGGCCTGCTCGCCGTCCGGCTGCTGGCCGCGTTCGACGGCGATCTGGCCCAGCGGATGGCCGAGTTCCAGCAGGAGCTGAACGAGCAGGCCTCCGAGAAGGGCCGCAAGCTGCGCTCCAAGGTGGCCGGCGGCGCCGCGGGCAGCTTCGGCTTCGGAAGCTGACGCCGGGCATGGCCGACGTCGCCACCGACCCCGAGCTGCTGGCCCGCGCGATGGAGCTGCTCGCCGAGCACCCCATCGTCGACGGGCACAACGACCTGCCCTGGAAGCTGCGTGAGCAGGTCCGCTACGACCTCGACCGCCGCGACATCGCCGACGACCAGCGGGCCAACCTGCACACCGACCTCGCCCGGCTGCGCGCCGGCGGCGTCGGCGCGCAGTTCTGGTCCGTCTACGTCCCCTCCACCCCGTCCCGGGTGGAGTGGCAGGACGCGGTCACCGCAACGCTGGAGCAGGTCGACTTCGTCCACGCCCTGGTCGCCCGCTACCCCGACCAGCTGCGGCTGGCGCTGACCGCGGACGACATGGAGGCGGCCAGGGCGGAGGGGAAGATCGCCTCGCTGATGGGGGCCGAGGGCGGCCACTCCATCAACAACTCCCTCGCGGCGCTGCGTTCGCTGTACGCGCTGGGCGTGCGGTACATGACGCTCACGCACAACGACAACAACGACTGGGCGGACTCCGCGACCGACGAGCCGAAGGCGGGCGGCCTGACCCGCTTCGGCGAGGAGGTCGTTCGGGAGATGAACCGGCTCGGCATGCTGGTCGACCTCTCCCACGTCTCCGCGGACACCATGCGGGCGGCGCTGCGGGTGACGGCCGCGCCGGTGATCTTCTCGCACTCGTCCTCGCGGGCGGTCTGCGGCCACGTCCGCAACATCCCCGACGACGTGCTGGCCGCTCTGCCGGCCAACGGCGGCGTGGCGATGGCGACGTTCGTGCCGAAGTTCATCCTCCCCGAGGCGGTCGCCTGGACCCGGCGGGCGGACGAGAACATGGTCGCCCACGGCTTCCACCCGCTCGACCTCTCCCCGGCGGGCCTCGCGGTCCAGTCCGCGTTCGAGGCCGCGAACCCGCGGCCCGTCGCCACGGAGGCGACGGTCGCCGACCACCTCGACCACATGCGCGAGGTCGCCGGCGTCGACCACGTCGGCCTCGGCGGCGACTACGACGGCACGGCGTTCACCCCGCAGGGGCTGGAGGACGTGGCCGGCTACCCGAACCTCGTTGCCGAGCTGCTCCGACGCGGGTGGTCGGACGCGGATCTCGCCAAGCTGACGTGGCAGAACGCGGTCCGAGTCCTGCGGGACGCGGAGTCGGTGGCGTCGGGCCTGGCGTCCGCGACGCCGTCCATCGTGACGATCGACCAACTGGACCGCTGAGAGCACCATCAGGGGCGCGGGGAACTGCGCGAGCAACCAACGACGTGCGGATGGCCCTGCTCGGTGAGGACCATCCGCCTCGGGCGACTTGTCGCGCAGAGCCTCGCACCCCCGGGGATGGCACGCTTGCTGACATGCGGTCAAGTGACCCGCCCCGTTCCCGGCATATTCCCAGGTTGCGGTTAGCATTCTTCTGACAACGCCGTTGACAGGGGGACACCGCATGGCGGACGAGATCGACTACCTCTTCGTGGGTGGACCCGTCATCACGATGGACGCCGCGCGGACCCGGGCGACCGCCGTCGCCGTCAGCGGTCAGCGCGTGCTGGCCGTCGGGCACGACGACCTGCTGGAGCTCGCCGGGCCGGAGACGGAGGTCGTCGACCTGCGGGGCAGGGCGCTGCTGCCCGGGTTCCAGGACGCGCACGTGCACGCCGTGTACGGCGGTGTGGAGATGGGGGAGTGCGACCTCTCGGGCGCCACCGATCTCGGGGAGTACCGCCGTCGCATCGCCGCCTACGCGGACACCCATCCGGGGCACACGTGGATCACCGGTGCCGGCTGGGCCATGGAGGCTTTCGCCGGCGGACAGCCCAGCCGCGCCCAGCTCGACGAGATCGTGCCGGACCGTCCGGTGTTCCTGCTCAACCGGGACCACCACGGCGCCTGGGCCAACTCCCTCGCGCTGCGCCTCGCGGGGCTCACCGCGCAGACGCCCGACCCCGCCGACGGCCGGATCGAGCGGGAGCCGGACGGCACCCCGTCCGGCATGCTCCAGGAGGGCGCGACCAACCTCGTCGCCAGGATGGTGCCCAAGGCCACGGTCGAGGACCGGGTCAAGGGACTGCTGCGTGCCCAGGCGCACCTGCACGGCCTCGGGATCACCGCCTGGCAGGACGCGATCCTCGGCGTCTTCAACGGGCAGCCCGACGTCTCGGACGCCTACCTCGCCGCCGCCTCGGACGGACGGCTGACCGCGCGGGTCAACGGCGCGCTGTGGTGGGACCGTGAGCGCGGCGCCGAGCAGATCCCGGAACTGGTCGCGCGGCGCGACAAGCTGACGGCGGGCCGGTTCCGGGCCGGATCGGTGAAGATCATGCAGGACGGCATCGCGGAGAACTTCACGGCCGCGATGACCGTGCCCTACAAGGACGCCTGCGGGTGCACCACCGCCAACTCCGGCCTGAGCTTCGTCGATCCGGCACAGCTGCGCTCGTACGTGACGGAGCTGGACGCCCTCGGTTTCCAGGTGCACTTCCACGCGCTCGGCGACCGTGCGGTGCGCGAGGCGCTGGACGCGGTCGAGGCCGCGATCGAGCAGAACGGCCGCCGCGACAACCGGCACCACCTGGCCCACCTCCAGGTCGTGCACCCCGACGACGTGCCGCGCTTCGCCCGACTCGGCGCGGTGGCGAACCTGCAGCCGCTGTGGGCGGCACACGAGCCGCAGATGGACGAGCTGTGCATCCCGTTCCTGGGTGGGGAGCTGGCGTCGTGGCAGTACCCGTTCGCGGATCTGCTGCGCTCCGGGGCGACGCTCGCGGCGGGCAGTGACTGGCCGGTGTCCACACCCGATCCGTGGCTCGGCATCCATGTGGCTGTGAACCGGGTCAACCACGGCGAGGACCGTGAAGCGTTCCTGCCGGACCAGCGCCTCGACCTCACCACCGCGATCGCCGCCTACACGGCGGGCAGCGCGCATGTGAACCACCTCGACGACACGGGCGTGATCCGCCCCGGCGCCCTGGCCGACCTCGTGGTGCTGGACCGCGACCCGTACGCGGGCCCGCAGGACGAGATCGGCGCCACCCGCGTCGAGCAGACCTTCGTCGGCGGCGAGCGGGTTCACGCGGCGCACTGAGCCCGTCGCCGGCCCGGTCAGCGGTGCTGCCGCGCGGAGACGTCCTCCTGGGCGAGTCGGCGCAGGGCGAGCAGCACCGGCTCGTACAGGACCGTGTAGACGACCACGGCCTCGATCGCCTCGTCGATGGCCGGGTGCGCGTCGAGGACCTCGAGGTCGGCCTCGGCGATGGGGTGCACCGAGGTCGCGTAGTGGCGCAGGAACGCGGTGGGCGCCGGGTAGCCGAGGGAGTCCAGCGCGATCAGCGCCTCGGTCAGCGCGTCCAGTGCGGGCGCGTTGTCGTGGATGAGCCAGCCGAGATCGTCGCGGAGCAGCGCGAACGCCTCGGCCCGCCGGGCCCGCCACACCTCGTCCGCCGCGGTGCCCGGTGGTGGCGGAGTGACGTGCGGTGGGAGCAGGTACTGCGCGACGCCGAGCCGCTCGTGCCGCCCGAAGGCCGGATCGTGCGCGGCCGCCAGCACGTCGCGGGCCCGGGCCACGGACATGCCGCCCACGGTGAGCAGGGCCCGGATCAGCCGCAGCCGGTGCAGGTGCTCCTCGTCGTACTCGGCCTTGCGGGCGCTCACGCTCATGCCGGGCTGGAGCAGTCCCTCCCGCAGGTAGTACTTGATGCTCGGGAGGGAGACGCCGCTGCGCTCGCTCAGTTCCGACAGTTGCACGGGGGAACAGACTCCGATCCGGTCTCGACAGGCTTAAAGGATAGTGCCACTATCTTTCTATGCCTGACTTCGGCTCCGCCAGAGGTACACGCTCCCCGATCCTGCCCGAATGGACCCGCCCGGGTCTGCCTTCGGCACCGGCCGGCCCCGCTCATCTCGCCGGACCGCATCTCGCGGTCAACGACGAACCCGTCGCGGTCCTGCTCATCGGCATGCGCGTCAACCGCTGGCGCGCGGTCCGGCACTGGCTGCCGGTCTTCCGCGCCATGCTGCCGATGCTGAAGGAGCTCGCCGCCGACCCCGACAGCGGTCTGCTCGGCTACCGGCTCCTGCTGGGCCCGGCCCCACGCCAGGTCACCGTCCACCAGTACTGGCGCCGGGCCGGCGACATCCGCGCCTTCGCCCGCGACACCGACCGCCGCCACCGTCCGGCGCAGGACACGTTCTGGCGCCGCTACGCCAAGGGCAAGGGCGCCGTCGGCATCTGGCACGAGATGCTCTCCGTCCGCGCCGGCGCCTACGACTGCCTCTACGCCGACATGCCGCCCGTCGGCCTCGGCGCGATCATGGGCGTCAGCCCCGCCGTGCACAACCCGAAGGGCCCCGGCTACGTCGCCGCGACCCAGGAGGAGGCGGCTGCCGCACTGGCGGACCTCACCGACCCCGTCGTCAGCCGGCCAGCCGCGGGATCTCGATAGCGGGGCAACGGTCCATCACCATGTCCAGCCCGGCCGTCAGCGCGCGGTCGTACGCGGCCTCGTCGACGACGCCGAGCTGGAACCAGACCGCCTTCGCCCCGACCCCGGCGGCCTGGTCGGCGACCGCGCCCGCGAGATCGCTGTTGACGAACACGTCCACCACGTCCACCGGGAACGGGATGTCGGCGAGGCTCGGGTAGCCCTGCTCGCCGTGCACGGTCTCCGCCTTGGGGTGCACGGGAACGATTCGCTTGCCGAAGCGCTGGAGCACCTGGGCCACGCCGTAGGCGGCCCGGCTCCGGTTGTTCGACAGCCCGACGATCGCCCACGTGTCGCCGGACTCGGTCAAGATCCGCCGCACCGTCTCGTTGTCGCCGTACATCCGCCGCTCCCGTTCGTGCCACTTGCCTGGTACCGGTGGCAACGCGACCGGCCGCCGACGCATTCCGCCTCGCTCGGGCGACCTCGCGCGGGTCGTCGACCGGGCGGGTCCGCGGGTGGCGGCCGCTACTCGCCGGGGCGGCCCAGGGCGCGGTAGGTCCAGCCGGCGCCGCGCCACCTGTGCGGGTCGAGGGCGTTGCGGCCGTCGAGCACGCGGCGCTCCGCGACGACCACGCCGAGCTCGGCCGGGTCGAGCTCGCGGAACTCCTGCCACTCCGTCAGGTGCAGGACGACGTGGGCGCCCGTGGCCGCCTCCAGCGCGGTGGGGGCGAAGGAGAGGCCGGGGAAGAGCTTGCGGGCGTTGTCCATGGCCTTGGGGTCGTAGACGTTCACCTGCCCGCCCTGGAGCTGGATCTGCGCCGCCACGTTCAGTGCGGGCGAGTCGCGGACGTCGTCCGAGTTGGGCTTGAAGGCCGCGCCGAGGACGGCGATCCGGCGGCCGAGGAAGCCGCCGCCGCACTGCTCGCGGGCCAGCTCGACCATGCGCGAACGGCGCCGCATGTTGATCGAGTCGACCTCGCGCAGGAACGTCAGCGCCTGGTCCGCGCCGAGCTCGCCCGCGCGGGCCATGAACGCCCGGATGTCCTTGGGCAGGCAGCCGCCGCCGAAGCCGAGGCCGGCGCCGAGGAACTTGCCGCCGATCCGCTCGTCGTACGCGAGTGCCGCGGACAGCTGCACCACGTCCGCGCCCGAGGCCTCGCAGACCTCGGCCATGGCGTTGATGAAGGAGATCTTGGTGGCGAGGAAAGAGTTCGCCGCCGTCTTGACCAGCTCGGCGGTCGGGTAGTCCGTGACCAGGAACGGCACGCCCGCCGCGGTCATCGGGGAGTAGACCTCCCGCAGCACCGCCTCGGCACGGCCGCCGGCGCGGACGCCGACGACCAGCCGGTCCGGGTGCAGGGTGTCCTTGACGGCGTAGCCCTCGCGCAGGAACTCCGGGTTCCACGCCAGCTCCACGCTGTCCGCGACCGCCTCCGGCGCGCCTGCGGCGAGCCGCTCCGCGAGGCGCGCCGCGCTGCCGACCGGGACGGTCGACTTGCCCACGACCACCGCGTTCTCGCGCAGATGGGGAGCGAGCAGGTCGAACGCGGACTCGACGTAGCTCATGTCACAGGCGAACTCGCCCTTGCGCTGCGGCGTGTTCGTACACACGAAGTGCACGTCGCCGAAGGCGCCGACCTCGGCCCAGTCGGTGGTGAAGCGCAGCCGCCCGGAGGTGACGTGCTTCTCCAGCAGCGGGTCCAGGCCCGGCTCGTACATCGGCGTCCGGCCCTGGGAGAGGGTGGCGATCTTCTCCGGGTCGATGTCCAGCCCGAGCACCTCGTAGCCGAGCTCGGCCATGCAGGCGGCGTGCGTCGCGCCCAGGTATCCGGTTCCGATGACGGTGATCCTCATGGGACCGGAGCCTACCCGCTCAGTTGCACCCCCTTCAGGGGCGCGGGGCTCTGCCCGATGAATTGCGCGCGCGAGCAACCCACCCGAGGGGGCGGCCCTGTCCGCTCGGGATCTCAAGGCCCAAGGTGGCTTGCCGCGCCCCGCGGCGGAGCCGCGTATCCGCAGAGCCTCGCGCCCCTAGGAAGGCGCGACTTCCGCCTCGGGGGCCCGGCGCCCGAGCTGGTTGAAGAAGATGTTGAGCGCCACCGCGACCAGGCAGCCCGCGCTGATGCCGCTGTTCATGACCGTCTGCACCAGGGCCGGGAAGTGAGCGTAGAAGCCGGGGGCCGCTATCGGCAGGACGCCGAAGCCCAGCGCCACCGCGACCGTGAGCAGGTTGCCGCTCTCCTCCAGCCGCGCCGCGGTCAGCGTGCGGACGCCGCTCGCGGTGACCGTGCCGAAGAGCGCGAGGCCCGCGCCGCCGAGGACCGGCTGGGGGACGATGCTGACCAGGGCTCCCGCCACCGGGAAGAGGCCGAGCAGGATCAGGATCGCGCCGCTGGTCGCCACGACGAACCTGCTGCGCACCTTGGTGAGGGCGATCAGCCCGATGTTCTGGGCGAACGCCGTCGCCGCGAAGCCGTTCAGGACGGCGGCGAGGACGGTGGCCGCGCCGTCGGCGCGCAGGCCGCCCTCGATGGTGCGGGCGTCGGCGGGACGCTCGACGATCTCGCCGAGGGCGAGCAGGTCCGCGGTGCTCTCGGTCATCGAGACCAGCATCACGATCAGCATCGAGATGATCGCGCCGACCTGGAAGGTGGGCGCGCCGAAGTGGAACGGCGAGGGCATCGAGAAGACGGGCACCTTGCCGAGCGCGCTGAAGTCGCTCTTGCCGAGCGGGACGGCCAGCAGGGTGCCGGCGGCGAGCCCCAGCAGGATGCTGATGCTGCCGAGGAACCCGCGCAGGAAGCGGTTGAGCAGCAGGACGACCGCGAGGGTGGCCCCTGCCAGGGCGATGTTGGAGGCGGAGCCGTAATCCGCGGCGGCGGGGTTGCCGCCCTGGGCCCAGCCGGCGGCCACGGGGAAGAGGGAGAGGCCGATCAGGGTGATGACGGTGCCGCTGACGACGGGTGGGAAGAAGCGGTTGAAGCGGGAGAACCAGGGGGCCGCCAGGAAGGCGGCCGCTCCGGCGATCAGCAGGGCTCCGTAGATGGCGGGCAGGGCCTGGCCCGGATGGGACTGCTTGACGATCGACAGCATCGGGGCGACGCCGGCGAAGCTGATCCCGTTGACGAACGGCAGCCGTGAGCCGACGCGCCAGAAGCCGAGCGTCTGCAGCAGTGTCGCCAGGCCCGAGGTCAGCAGGGCCGCGCCGATCAGCAGCGTCAGCTCGGTGCCGGAGAGGCCGACCGCGGTGCCGATGATCAGCGGCGGTGCGACGACTCCGGCGTACATCGCGGCGATGTGCTGGAGGCCGTAGGCGAGCAGTTTGGGGAAGGGCAGGATTTCGTCGACGGGGTGGGGCGCGGGAGAGCTGGACACGCGGGACCTCCAGGGGTGGGCCGGAGCGAGGCGTTGGTCTCTCGAAATTCCGCGATGTGGTATCCGCTTTTCGATTAGAGGAAAACGTAGATCCACCCAAGGGGACCGTCAACAGATTGTTGAGCTATCTGGAGGAACCTACAAGTCACCCGAAGAGGGTGCGCTCGACGTGCTGGGTGTCGGCGTACTCGCGCACCGAGGTGATCTTCCCGTCCCGGACCGTGAAGATTCCGGCGCAGCGGTTGTCGTACTGGTGGCCGTTGAGGGTGATCCCCTTGGAGGTCCACTCGGCGAGCACCTGCTCCCCGTCCGCGAACGCGTTGACCAAGGCGACCTCCGGGGTGCAGCCGGGTGCGAAGAGCGCGCCAGCCCCGCCGAGGAAGTCGCCCACGATCGCGTCGCGCCCCTCCCAGACCCGGCTGAGCGGCAGGTCGCCCGGGTAGGTCCAGGTGGCGTCCTCGGCGAAGCTGGCGACGACGGTCTCCAGGTCGCCCTCGGCGACGGCGTTGACGTAGTTCACGACGACAGTGCGGGCGTCGGTGCGGGCGTCGATCCCGGTGGTGGTTCCGATGGCGGTCATGGGAGGTCTCCTTGGTGAGCGGTGGTCAGGAAAGGGTGGTCGGGAAAGGGTGGTCAGGAAAGGGTCAGGACGGCGTTGCCGCGCACGCGGCGCTCGCGCAGGTCGGTGAGGACGTCGGCGGTCTCGCTCCAGTCGCGGACCACGCCGACCTCCGGGTGCAGCCGACCCTGGGCGACCAGGCGGACCAGGGTGGCCAGGTCGGCGCCGTAGGGCCGGGTGTCCGCGGCGTAGCTGAAGTGCCGGACGGTGGCGCCGACCGGCCCGCGCAGCAGGTCGAAGAAGCTCAGCGTCGCGGGCTCCCGGCTGGCCTGGCCGAACCAGATCAGCTGTCCGCCCGGGGTCAGCCGGGCCAGCGCCGCCGCCAGGTTCGGGCCGCCGGTGGACTCCAGCACCACGTCGAACGGCCCCGCGGCGTCCTCGACCCGCTCGACCACCGTGGCGCCGAACCCCGCGAGCGCGGCCCCGCGTCCGGCCGAGGAGCTGACCGCGGTGACCTGCGCGCCGGCGGCGACCGCGAGCTCGACGACGTAGTGGCCGACACCGCCCGACGCCCCGGTCAGCAGCACCCTCCGCCCGGCGAGCGCGCCCGCCGTGCGGAGCAGGCGCAACGCGGTCAGGCCCGCCAGCGGCAGCGCCGCCGCCGCGACCGTGCCCACCTCGTCCGGCAGCTCCGCCAGGGAGGCGGTCGGGACCGGCACGTACTCGGCCCAACCGGAGTCCGGCGGGTGCGCGACGACGCGACGCCCGGCGGCCGGACCACTGCCGTCGGCCGCCGGCTGGACCACCAGCCCGGCCACGTCCTTGCCCGGTCGCCAGCCCGGTGGCGGGTTCTCCAGCACGAAGGTCTCCCCGCGGTTGACCGAGTAGGCGTCGACCTTCACCAGCGCCTCGTCGGCGCGCGGCTGCGGCTGCGGCACCTCGCTCAGCTCGACCGTGCGCTCCGCCCTGCCCGTCGCCGTGAATGCCCTCATCGTCCCCGACTCCCTTGCCCGACACCGTTGTTCCGATGACGAACAGCTAACCGCCGGCGTGCGGAGAGGGTCCAACAACCGGAAGGGGGCTGTGACAACCGGTGGTTGTCGCCCAGGATGGCCGCGTGGACGATCTCGACCTGGCGCAGGTGCGCGCCTTCGTGGCCGTGGCCGAGCAGCTGCACTTCCGCCGGGCGGCGCAGGCGCTGTCGCTGACCCAGCAGGGGCTCTCCAAACGCGTCGCGCGTCTGGAGGAGGGCCTCGGCGCGCGGCTCTTCGACCGCGCCCGGAGCGGCGGCGTGCAGTTGACCGATGCCGGTGCGCGCTTTCTCGAACCCGCCCGCGCCGCGCTCGCCGCCGGTGCCGTCGCCGTCGCCGCCGTGCGCGCGGTGAGCCGTCCGCTGCGCCTGGACGTGTGGGGCCACCTCTTCGAACCCCTGCGCACCGTGCGGGAGGCTCTGGCCGGGACCGCCTCCGGCCCCGCCGTCGAGGTCGGACCCGGACGCGACCTGCCGAGCGTGGCGGCGGCGCTCGTCCGCGGCGAGATCGGCGCCGGGTTCGGCCGCTTCCACCCGACCGCCGACGGACCGGACAGTGCCCCCGAACACGCCCTCGCGCACCGGCTGGTGCGACTGGAGCCCGTCGACGCGTTGCTCCACGCCGACCACCCGCTGGCCCGCGCCGCACAGGTGCGGCCGGACCAGCTGGCCGCGTGCCGGCTGATCCCGCCCGCGAGCGGGGGCCGCCTGGACTTCCTGACCCGGTTCGCCGGGCAGTTCGGCGTCCCGGTGCTGGAGGGCGGCGCCAACCTCGGCCTGGACCACCTGCTGGCGCGGCTGCGGAACACGCCGGACGGTGTGGTGCTGCTCCCTTCCGAGCTGCCGCTCGACCCCGGGCCGGACCTGGTGGCGGTACCCCTGGCCGACCCGACGCCCCTCTACGCATGGTCCCTGGTCTGGCACCGGGACCGCCCCGACCCCGGCCTGCCCGCGCTGCTGCGCGCCTTCGCGGAGACCGGCGCCTCCCGTCGCTGGCTCGAGTACCGCCCCGGCCGCGACTGGCTCCCCGAGGCCGACCGTCCGTAGCCGGACGTCACACCCGGTGCCTCGCCGAGCGCTCCACCCGCTGGTACTCCCACAGGTTCAGCGCCACCAGCAGCGCCGCCAGCACGGCCAGCGCGGCCGCCCCCGGCAGCGCCGCGCAGAGCGGCGTCGCCGCGAGTGTCACGGCCGCCGCGACCAGCCGGGTCCACGCCACCAGGCGGAACATCCGCCAGCGGGTGTAGCCGAACGCGGCCAGGAAGAGCGCGCACCCGCCGAACAGCAGCGCCAGCGACCCCGTCTGAAGCCGGTGGCCGGGACGGGTGGCCGCGGCCGTGACCCCGCCCGCGAACGCGATGACGCCGCTGACGAACGCGAGATGCCCGTAGGACAGGACCTGGCGGACGATGTCCCCCGGCAGTCTCGAGGTGGCCATCGCGTGCCGCATCGCGTCCGCCGCGTAGTTGTAGTAGACCCACCACAGGCCGCAGGCCGCGACGAAGGCGACGGCCACGGCCAGCGTCTCGCCCGCGCGCAGGGCCCGCCCGGCGGCGACCGGCGCACCGATGGACACGATCGCCTCCCCGAGGGCGATCAGCAGGAACAGCGCGAACCGCTCCGGCAGGTGCGTGGGGTGGAAGCGCACCGCCATCAGCTGACGTCGGGCCACCCGGGGCGTCAGCAGGTCGAGCGCCGCGGCCAGCCCCCACAGGGCGATCCGGGCGTTCCCGTGGACCAGGCCGCCGGCGAGCAGGAGCGGACCGGTGACGAACGCGCCGACGCCCATCGGCCCGACCACGACCCCGCGTCCCCACAGGATCTGCCCGAGCAGCAGCCACCGGGCGGCGAGGTAGGCGGCCCCGAACAGCAGTCCCCGCGAGCCGTAGGCCTGCGGCAGCGCGAGGGCCAGCAGGAGACCGCACAGCGCGATCGCGAACAGTCCGACGCGGCCCGGCGGATGGTCGATCTCGCGGGCGTTGGCCAGCACTGTGCTGCCCACCCAGCACCAGTAGACGGGGATCAGCACGATCAGGGCCCGGCCGACCCCCGCCCAGCCGTGGTCCAGGTGCAGCAGGCCGGAGACCTGGGTGATGCACAGCGCCCAGACCAGGTCGAAGAACGCCTCCGCATAGCTGACCCGCTTCTCGGCGGGCTCCTCCCCGGCGCTCTCGCCGCCCTCGGCCCCCGCCGGCTCCACCCCGTCGCTCATCCGGTCAGCGTACGAGCGGACGGCGTCAGGAGTGGGCCGCGCCGCCCAGATTGAGTGCCACCACGCCGACGATGATCAGCACGATCCCGAGGACCTTCCACAGGTTCACGCCCTCGCCGAGGAAGGCGAAGCCGATCGCCGCGACGACGGCCGTGCCCGCCCCGGACCAGATCGCGTACGCGGCGCTCACCGGGATCGTCTTCAGCGCCTGGCTCAGCAGCGCGAACGAGGCGATGTAGCCGACCGCGACGACGATGCTGGGCAGCAGGCGGGTGAAGCCGTGCGTGTACTTCAGCGAGATGGTGGCGCAGATTTCGGAGGAGATGGCGAGAGCGAGGTAGAGCGCGGGCATGCGGGTCACGCTACCTGGCGGTTCAGGCGGCCGCGGCGTCGAGCAGGCCCTGGAGCAGCGGCAGGTCGACGTCGAGCAGGCTGCGTACGACGGCGCGGCCGGGCCCGGGCAGGATCGGCGTCAGCGAGGGCACGGCGACGACCGCGACCCCGGCGGCCTCGGCGGAGGCCACGCCGGTCGGGGTGTCCTCGACGGCGACACAGCTGTCCGGCGTCGCGCCGAGCGCCTGCACCGCGGCGAGGTAGGGGTCCGGCGCCGGCTTGGTCAGCGGGGTCTCGCCCGCGGCGAAGCTCGTCTGGAACCGGCGCCGGCCCAGCGCGTCCAGGACGAGGTCCACGACGTGCCGCGGCGACGCGGAGACCAACGCGGTGGCGACGCCCGCCTCCGCGAGCCCGTCCAGCAGCTCCAGCGCCCCCGGCAGCGGCACGACCTGGTGCGACACCAGCTCCACGAACCGCGCGTCGAGCGCGGCGGCGATGGACGCCTCGGTGCGGACGCCGTCGCAGCGCCTGTGCAGGTAGTTCGCGGTGTGCTCGACGGCCTGGCCGAGGACGTCCGGGACGTCCGCGTCACCGAGGGTCAGCCCCAGTCTCGCCGCTTCCTCCTCGGTCGCCTGCCACCACAGACCTTCGGTGTCGACGAGCGTGCCGTCCATGTCGAAGAGAACGGCCTGGAGGTTGGAGCGGGTGGACACGAAGGGGACCTTTCGGTGAATAGGTGAGTTGCACGACCCAGGGGCGAGGGGCCCTGCTCGATCAACTGCCCGCGCGACGAGCCACCGCATGTGGTGTGTCGCGCAACGAACGGGGCCATCCGCACAGGGTGGTTGCCCGCGCCGGGGTTGCTCGCAGCAGGCAGTTGATCGAGCAGGGCTCCGCGCCCCTACACGGCTAGCGCCGTGCGTCCACGAGGACCGGGCGGTCCGGGAGGGAGACGGTGACGGCGGTGCCGGCCGGGAGGGCGGACGCGTCGTGGGTGGAGAGGTCCACCTTGGCCGACGTGCCGTCGGCGAGCTGGACCGTGAGGCGGGTGCTGGAGCCGAGGAAGGTGCTGCCCGTGACGACCGCGTCGCCGCCCGCTGTGAGCAGCACGTTCTCGGGGCGGACCAGGGCGTCGACCTCGCCACGCAGGCCGGGGGTGCCGTCGATGGGCAGGCGACGGCCGAGCACCTCGACCGTGGTGCCGTCCTCGGTGACCACGCCGGGCACGCGGTTCATCGTGCCGACGAACTCCGCGACGAAGGCGGTCGCGGGCCGCGCGTACAGCTCGGCGGGGGAGTCGCACTGCTCCAGGCGGCCCGCGTGCATGACCGCGACGCGGTCCGCCATGGACAGCGCCTCCTCCTGGTCGTGCGTCACGAACAGCGTGGTGATGCCCAGCTCCTGCTGGAGGCGACGGATCTCCTCGCGCAGGTTCTCGCGCACCTTCGCGTCCAGTGCGGACAGCGGCTCGTCCAGCAGCAGCACGCGCGGCTGCAGGGCGAGGGCGCGGGCCAGCGCGATGCGCTGCTGCTGGCCGCCGGAGAGCTGGTGCGGGTAGCGGTCGCCGTGGGTCGGCAGACCCACCAGCTCCAGCAGCTCGTCGGCGCGACGGTGGCGCTCGGCCTTGCCGGTCTTGCGCATCTTGAGGCCGAAGGCCACGTTGTCGCGTGCGTTCAGGTGCGGGAAGAGGCTGTAGGACTGGAACACCATGCCCGCGTCACGGCGATGCGCGGGAATGCGGGTCACGTCCACGCCGTCGACCAGGACCTGGCCGGAGTCCGGCATCTCGAAGCCGGCCAGCATCCGCAGCGCGGTGGTCTTGCCGCAGCCGGAGGGGCCGAGCAGGGCCAGCAGCTCGCCGGGGTGGACCGTCAGGTCGAGGCCGTCCAGGGCCGTGGTCGCACCGAAGGTGCGTCGCAGGCCGACGAACTCGACCGTGGCACCCGTGGCCTTGTCAGTGCCGGGTGCTGAAGTGGTCGCAGGCGTCGAGGAGTCCGTCGGCCCCGCAGGGGAGGGCACGGCGGCGACGGTCGTCGCGGGCGCGGGGTCGGTGGTCATGGACACTCCTGGAGCTCCTCGGAGGTGAAACAGAAAGAATTGGTTCAGATCCGGCTGGGCCGGTTACTGCTGCGCGGGGGTGCTGCCGCGGCGGTCGCCGCCGAGGGAGAGCACGAACAGCAGCAGCCAGGTCAGCAGGAGGCTGACGATGGAGACGGCCACGGTGACCGGGCCCTGTCCGGCGCTGTTGCCGTTGACGATCCAGACGGCGAAGGGCACGTACCCGAGGATCGAGGCCACCGTGAACTCGCCCAGCACCAGCGCGAGCGTGATGAACGCGGTGTTCAGCATCGCGCTGCGCAGGTTCGGCAGGATGACGCTGACGATCGCCCGGGCGCGGCTCGCGCCGTTGTTCTGGGCGGCCTCCAGCAGCGTGCGCACGTCCAGGGTGCGCATGCCCGCGTCCAGCGTGCGGAAGGCCAGCGGGAGGGCCATCACCACGTAGGCGAGGAGCAGTACGACGGGGAAGTTCGCGTTCTGCGCGTACAGGAAGGTCGCGTAGAACGGCGTCGGCGCCAGGTTGTCGTTGCACCAGCGCAGCACGTCGGAGATACCGGCGGTGAGCGCGATGGTCGGCACGACCAGCGGCAGGGTGCAGGTCAGTTCCACCACGGTGCGCAGCCGCGGGCTGCCGAGGCGGACCGCGACGACGGTCGGGATCAGCAGCAGGTAGACCAGCACGATGGTGCCGGCGGCCAGCAGCAGCGAGAGCTGCAGCGCGGGCCACAGACCCGGCACGGTGAAGATCTGCCGGTAGGCGTCGAGGCTGAAGCCCTGCGGCGAGTTGTCGACGGTGAACCAGAGCGTCGCGCCGATCGGCACCAGGAAGTACAGCGCCGAGATCAGCAGTACGCTGCCGCGGCCCCAGCGGATGCGGCCGAGCCCGGCCAGCACGCCGCCACGGGAGCCCGTGGGGCGGCCGCCGTTCGCGGTGCTCGGGGCGGGGCGGCCCTCGGTGGTCAGGGCGGAGGCGGTCACACCAGCCATCGGGCGCTCCGGCGTTGCAGGGGGATGTAGATGACCATCACCAGCGTGGCGATGACGACCATGTCCAGGCTCATGGCCAGGGCCACGTTGGTGGCGTCCGCGGAGACGTTGCCGCTGAGCGCCGTGGCGATCTGCAGCGTGATCAGCGGGACGGTCGCGCCGACCATGGCGGCGGCGGTCGCGTACGCGGCGAAGGCGCTGCCGAAGAGCAGCACGAAGCCACCGAGCAGCGAGGGGGCGAGGACGGGCAGGCCGACGTGGCGCCAGTACTGCCAGGCGGTCGCGCCGTTGTTCTGGGCGGCCTCACGCCACTGGCGGCGCAGGCCGTCCAGCGAGGGGATGACGCTCAGCACCATCAGCGGGATCAGGAAGTACAGGTAGACCAGGATCAGGCCGTTGAAGGAGTACAGGCTCCAGCCGTGCTGGTCCAGGTGCAGCCGGGTGGTCAGCATGCCGGCGTTGCCGAGGGTGGCGATGAAGGCGAACGCCAGCGGCACGCCGCCGAAGTTGGCCAGCACGCCGGAGGCGCTCAGCACGGCCTTGCGCAGCAGCGCGAAGCGGGAGGTGACGACGGCTTGGGCCAGCAGCAGCCCGGCCACCACGGCGATCAGCGCGGACAGCGCGGACAGCTTGACGCTGCCGATCAGCGCGTCGAGGTAGCCGCCCTGCAGCGAGGCGGTCAGGTTGCCCATCGTGTAGGCGCTGGGCTTGCCGGGGTTGTACGTGGTGAACGCACCGTAGGCCATGGCCAGGGCGGGAACCCCGAAGGCCACGGCGACGAAGAGCAGCAGCGGGAGGACGGCGAGCCGGCCCGCCGCCGCCCCCTTGGGGCGGCGGCGAGCAGGCGTCGCGCTCAGCGGAGCGGTGCTCACCCGGCGAGGGCCTTCGACCAGCCGGAGGCGACAGCGGCCTTGGCCTTGGTGATCTGGTCCTGGCTCGGGATCGGCGCGGTGCCGGAGACGGTGGCCAGGCTGGCGGCCGCCGTGGTGTCCAGCGTGCCGGCCGACTTCAGGGCGTCGAACAGGACCGGGCGGGCGTAGCCGCCGAGGAAGCCGTTCTGGCCGTCGGCGGAGAAGAGGAACTCCTCCCACAGGCGGGCGGCGGCCGGGTGCGGCGCCCACTTGTTGATCGCCTGGTTGTAGTAACCGGCGTACAGGCCGTCCGTCGGGATGTTGACCTGCCAGTTGATGCCCTTGGACTTGAACTCGGAGGCGTAGCCGGAGTTCAGGTACTCCCAGTCGATGCTGATCGGGGTCTCGCCCGACTCGACCGTGGACTGCTTGGACTGGACCGGGTTGAAGTTGCCGGACTTCTTGAGCTTGCCGAAGAAGTCGATGCCCGGCTGGATGTTGTCCAGCGAGCCGCCGTTGGCCAGCGCGGCCGCGTAGACGGCGGAGAAGGCGGCGTTGGCCTGCGTCGGGTCACCGTTGAGGGCGACCATGCCCTTGTACTCGGGCTTGAGCAGGTCGGCGAAGCTCTTCGGGCACTCCTTGACCTTGCCGGCGTTGCAGCCGATGGAGATGTAGCCGCCGTAGTCGTTGTACCAGGTGCCGTCGGTGGCGGCGCGGCCCGCGGGGATCTCCGCGAAGTTGGCGACCTTGTACGAGGCGAACAGGCCCTGCTGCTGGCCCTGGATCGCGAAGGCACCGCCGACGTCGACCGCGTCGGGCGCGCGGTCCTGGTTCTTGCGGGTCGTGATCGCGTTGATCTCGTCCTGCGAGGAACCCTCGGGGTTCTCGTCGCTGATCTTGATGCCGTACTTGGCGGTGAACTCGTCCATGAGCTTGCCGTAGTTGGCCCAGTCACGGGGGAGGGTGATCAGGTTGAGCTGACCCTCCTTCTTGGCGGCCGCGACGAGCGCGTCCATGCCGCCGAAGTCGGCGGCGGAGGTGGCGGTGCTGGCCTTGACAGAGTCAGAGGAGCCGGCGCTGCTCTTGTTGACGGAAGCAGCGGAACCACATGCGGTCAGCGTCAGCGCGGAGGCGACCAGAACGCCGGTCAGCGCGGCGGCCCGGAGGGTGGAGGTCACGATGGTCTCCTGAGGAGGCGTCAGATCAGACGGATCAGAATCACTTGTCCGAACAAGTCGATGACAGTACGCCCGAGCATGGTGTCCTTTTGGTTAACGGCGCGTCAACACACGCATGCCATTCACTGTCGGAATCCCCCCGACCGATACGACGTTTCGTCGACCGTGCACGTAACGGTACGATCACGCCGATGCTGCCAGGGGGAACGACCGAGCGGCGCTGACGGATCAAGGAGTGCGCACAGTGGCCGCACGGCACGAGGAGATCGCAGAGGAGCTGCGGCAGGCCATCGACCGCGGCGAGTACCCGGTGGGAGGCCCGCTGCCGACCGAGACGGACCTCTCGGCCCGCTACGAGGTCTCGCGCGGCACCGTCCGCCAGGCGGTGGCCACGCTCACGGCGGAGGGCCGGATCGGCTCCCGTCAGGGCGCGCGTCGCGTCGTCCTCGGCAACCGGCGCAGCCAGAGCTTCGCCGAGCTGCGCAGCTTCGCGCAGTGGGCGGCGGCCATGGGCCGCACCGCGACCGGCCGGGTGCTGGACCAGCACCGCCGTCCGGCCAACGCGGAGGACGCCGAGAAGCTGCAGATCAAGCCCGGCGAGGAGGTCCTCCAGGTGCTGCGCGTGCGCGGCCTGGACGGCGAGCCGGTGCTGCTGGAGCGCAACGTCTACGCCGCCTGGATGGCCGATGCGGTCGAACGCCTGCCGGCCGAGTGCACCTCGGTGGTCCAGGCCCTCTACGACGACATCGGCATGATCTTCGCCTACGGCGAGCACGTCATCGACGCCGTGGCGGCCGGGGCCGAGGACGCCCGCCTGCTCGACATCCGGCGGGGCAGCCCGCTGCTGCGCATCCGCAGGGTGACCACGACGCCGGCCGGGCGCCCCATCGAGTGGTCCGACGACCGGTACGTCTCCGGGACGGTCAGCTTCACCGTCGCCAACTCCATCGGTTCCAACCCGCTGGCGCGCCAGGCGGGCCAGATCTGACGCGCCCGGCGCGCCAGGCGAGCCCGGCGCCTGCCCGCGCCGGGCGGGCCGACCGACGGGCCGTCCGGCCCTGGATTCTGTACCTACTGGTATGTACAGTGGCTGTCATGAGTACCGACACCGCCCGGCGACTCGTCGAGAGCATGCGCGACCTGCTCTGGGAGCGCGGCTACACCGGCACCAGCCCGAAGGCCGTACTGCGGCGGGCCGGGGCCGGGCAGGGCAGCATGTACCACCACTTCGCCGGCAAGGCCGACCTCGCGCGGTCGGCGATCGGCGAGAACGCGCAGGAGATGCGCGCCAAGGCCGATGCCGAGCTGTCCGGCCCCGCGCCGGCCGTCGAGCGGCTGGCCGCGTACCTGCGCCGCGAGCGCGACGTGCTGCGCGGCTGCCCGATCGGCGGCCTCACCCAGGACGCCGAGCTGATGGCCGACCCGCAACTGCGCGCGCCCGTCACCGAGACGCTCGCCTGGCTCCGCTCCCGCCTTGCCGAGGTGCTCGCGGAGGCGGTGGCCGCAGGGGAGTTGGCGCCGTCGCTGGATCCGGGGGCCACGGCGGCGACGCTGGTCGCCACCCTCCAGGGCGGCTACGTCCTGGCCCGCGCGGCGGGATCGCCGGAACCGTTCGACCAGGCCGTTGCCGGGGTGCTCGGCCTGTTGTCCGCTGTCCGTATCTGATCGGGGGGTTCGCCTCATGTACGCGATGCAGTATCCGATCGCGCTGCCGGCCGACTACGACATGGAGATCATCCGCAAGCGCGTCGCCGCCGCGTCGCCGATGCTGGACGACCGCGCGGGTCTGGGCTTCAAGGCCTACCTGATCCGTGAGCGCGGCGTCGCGGGCTCGCCTGTCAACGAGTACGCGCCGTTCTACCTCTGGCGGGACCCGGCGGCCGCGGCGGACTTCCTGCTGCGCGGGGGCGGCTTCCAGAACATCGTCCGCAGCTTCGGCCGGGTGCCGGTCCGGCAGTGGCTGGGCGCGGCGGCGGTCGCCGGCCCGGCGCGCGACGAGCGGGTCGGCGTGGCCACGCGCCGGTTCGCACTGCTCCCGCCCGAGACGGACCAGGACGGGCTGGGGCTCACACAGTTGATGGAGCGTGAGATCTCCGCCCTGCGCGAGTCGGCCGCCCGGGCGGACGTCCACACGGCCGTGCTCGCCGTGGACCCGCACACCTGGGAGTCGGTCCGCCTCACGCTCTGGCGCGCGGGCGCGGACCCGGTCGGTGAGGGCGACCGGTACGAGGTCCTGCATGTCTCGGCGCCGGAGCTCGACCTGTTCAACTGAGGCCGACTATCGCACGAAGAGTTGCTTAGGCTAACCTAACTCGCCGCAAGCCTTCGTGTCGTAGAGAGGCACCCGTCGTCATGTCGTCGTCCGAGATCGCGCTGCTGGGCGCCATCGCCGGGTTCACCATCTACCTGGGCCTGCCGATCGGCCGCCTGCGCGCGCCTCTCCCGCGGACGCGGGTGCTGCTCAACGCCGTGGCCATCGGCATCCTGGTCTTCCTGCTCTGGGACGTGCTGACGCACGCCTGGGAGCCGATCGACAACGCGCTCTCCGACCACCACTACGGTCCGGCGGTCGGCAACGGCCTGTTCTTCTTCGCCTGCTTCGGCGCCGGCCTGCTGGGCCTGGTCTACTTCGACCGGCTGATGGCCCGCAGGGCCGCCGCCGCGGGGGAGGCCGGCAAGACGGGCGGGCGGTCGCGGTTCGACACGCTCGCGCTGATGATCGCGATCGGCATCGGCCTGCACAACTTCGCCGAGGGTCTGGCCATCGGCAACAGCGCCGCCTCCGGCCAGCTCCAGCTGGCCGTCCTGCTGATCATCGGCTTCGGCCTGCACAACGCCACCGAGGGCTTCGGCATCGTCGCGCCGCTCGCGGCGGAGGGGACCCGGCCGTCCTGGGGCCGTCTCGGCCTGCTCGGGCTGATCGGCGGCGGGCCGACCTTCCTCGGCACCGTGGTCGGCCAGTCGGTCACCAACGACACCCTGTCGATCGGCTTCCTGACCCTGGCCGCCGGTTCCATCCTCTACGTGGTGATCGAGCTCCTGTCGGTGGCACGCAGGTCCGCCATGAAGGAGCTCGTCACCTGGGGCATCTTCGCCGGCGTGGTGGCGGGCTTCGTCACCGACGCCATCGTCACCGCCGCCGGCGCCTGACTCGGTTCGGGGCTGCGTCAGTTCGAGAACGTCGGCACCTTGGTGTCGTTCTTGAACGCGTCGAAGATCTGCTGCGCCTCGGACATGTTCCACTTCACGGCGTCGCCGTCGGTGGGGGTCATGTAGTTGGCGTCCGCGATCGGCACGGTGATGGTCTTGCCGTTGCCGCTCTTGAGGTCCTTCATGGCGAAGAACATCGAGGACAGGTCCGTCAGCCCCGTGCCGTTGTCGACCTGGAGCATGGACAGGCCGCTGTCCAGCGTCGGGTAGAGGGTGAACGGGTTGAGCAGGGTGCCCATCGAGGTCGCCTTGTGGGCGAGGGCGTTCAGGAACTGCTGCTGGTGCTGCATGCGCGCCAGGTCCTGGGTGGCCTCCTGGTGGCGCTCGCGGACGAAGGCGAGTGCCTGGGTGCCGTTCAGCGTCTGGCAGCCGGCTTTGAGGTTGGCGCCGGACGCCTTGTCGACGATCGCGTTGGGCAGGCACATGTCCACGCCGCCGAGGTCGTCCACGACGTTGACGAAGCCGGAGAAGCCGATCTCGGCGTAGTGGTCGATGTGGAGGCCGGTGTTGTACTCGACGGTCTTCACCAGCAGCGGCCCGTCGCCCTCGGCGAACGCCGCGTTGATCTTGTGCCGGGCCTCCTGGTGCTGGACGCCCTTGCTGTCCGTCCACGCGGGGATGGTCACGTAGGAGTCGCGCGGGATGCTCATCAGGGTGTCGCCGTTGGCGCCGATGTGCAGGACCATCATCGAGTCCGTGCGCGCGCCGGTGTCGTAGCCGGTGTGCAGGCGCTGCTGGTCCTGCGTGGTCAGGCCCTCGCGGCTGTCGGAGCCGAGGATCAGCCAGTTGGTGCCTTTGCCCACGGGCGGGCGGCCGGCGTAGTCGGTCAGCACGTTGCTGTGGTTGAGCTTGCTGCTGGCCCAGGCGAAGGTGCCGCCGCCGACCGCGAGCAGGCCGACGACCAGGACGGTCGCGGTCAGCCGGATCTTGCGCTTGCGCGACCACTTGCGACGGCCGCCGGAGGTGCCGCCCGGGATGCCGCCCGGTGCGCCGCCCGGCATGCCCGCGGGCGCGCCTGCGGGGGCGCCGCCGGGCGCGGCCACGGCCGTACCGGAGGGCCGGCGCGGGCGGGTGCGGCCGGAGGTGCCGTTGCGCGGGTTCAGCTCGGGCGGCAGGGGCGGCTCCCCTCCCGGCCACTGGGACGATTCGCTCATGACTGCGAGGATGCCCGGTCGTCCCGGGCGGCGGTAGGACGAATCACTCAAAACGGGAAGCTGTAGCAATCCTGATGCGAAGCCCCGACGAAGCAGACGAACTGACGACCGTCTGTGGACATGCGTTCGGGGCCCGTTGGATGCGGGCCCACACCCCGCTGTACGGTGGCCCCCTATGGACGCCACGCCCCTCCCCGCCGTCTCCGTGATCATGCCGGTCCTCGATGAGGAGCGGCACCTGCGCACTGCCGTCGAGCGCATCCTGGAGCAGGAGTACGACGGCGAGATCGAGGTCGTCATCGCCCTCGGCCCGTCCAGGGACCGGACCGACGAGATCGCTGCGCAGCTGGTGGCCGAGACCGCCGGGACCGCGCGCGAGGTGCACACCGTCCCCAACCCGACCGGCCGCACCCCCGCCGGACTGAACGCGGCGATCAAGGGCTCACGTTTCCCGGTCGTGGTGCGCGTCGACGGCCACGGGCTGCTCACTCCCGGCTACATCGCCACCGCCGTGCGCCTGCTCGACGAGCGGCAGGCCGCCAACGTCGGCGGCATCATGGCCGCCGAGGGCGAGAGCGAGTGGGAGAAGGCCGTCGCCGCCGCGATGACCTCCCGGATCGGCGTCGGCAACGCCGCCTTCCACACCGGCGGCGAGGCCGCCCCCGCCGACACCGTCTACCTCGGCGTCTTCCGCCGCGAGGTGCTGGAGCAGCAGGGCGGCTACAACGAGGAGTTCATCCGCGCCCAGGACTGGGAGCTGAACTACCGCATCCGCGAGGCCGGCGGACTGATCTGGTTCACCCCGGACCTCAAGGTCACCTACCGGCCGCGCCCGAGCGTCCGGGCCCTGGCCAAGCAGTACAAGGACTACGGCCGCTGGCGCCGCGTGGTCACCCGCTACCACCGCGGCTCGGTCAACCTGCGCTACCTCGCCCCGCCGGCGGCCCTGGTGGGCTGCGCGGCCGGCCTGGTGGCGGGCGTCGCGCTGACGCCCGTCGCGCTCGTCGTCCCCGGCGGCTACGCGGCGGCGATCCTGCTCGGCTCGGTCAAGGAGGGCAAGGGCCTGTCCCCGGCCGCCCGCCTCCAGCTGCCGGTGGCGCTGGCCACCATGCACATGTCCTGGGGCTGGGGCTTCCTGACCAGCCCGCGCTCGTTGGCCCGCAGGGTCATCGCGAGCACGGCGACGCGCCCGGCCTGACCCGGGGCGGGACCCGCCCGGTCCGACTCGGGGCCTGACCCGGCCCGAGTGACCCGGCCCGAGTGAACCGGCCCGAGTGAACCGGCCCGAGTGAACCGGCCCGAGTGAACCGGCCCGAGTGACCCGGCCGGGTCGTCTGGTCGTCTGTGAACGCGGTTCACAGCCTCACGGCGTCGTGTACGGCTTGTACCCGGCCGGCTGCGGCACGTTCGGCGGGTTCGGGCCCTTCCACACATAGGGCGCGTAGACGTCCATGCACTGTGCGGCGTCCGCCGCGGCGTTCTGGGTCACCGCGGAGGTCGGCACGGCCCCCTGCTTGGGCAAGGTGCTGCGGAAGTCGAAGCCGCTCGGCCACTCGCTGCCGATCCGCAGCACCAGCCCCGTGGCCGACGGGTCGGCCTTGAGCGTGGACGCGGTCAGACCCAGCTCGGCGGCCACGGCCTGGGCCTGCGCCTGGTCCGCGGCCGGATAGCTGAGCTGGGTGGCCCCGGTGACGGTCCGGGTGTCGCGCACCGCCTTGGTGAAGCCCGCCGCCACCAGGTGGTCGGCCATCGCCTTGCCGCGGCCGTCGACACTGGCGTTCTCGACCGAGATCTGCACGGCCGCCTTGTCCACCGGCTTGCCGGTCGCGCTCGGCGTCACCGACGGGGACGGGCTGCTGCCCGGTGCCGCCGACGAGGCGCCCTTGTCGAGCGGGATGTCGTTGGCGATCATCGAGAAGACCTTGTCGCTGTCCGAGTCGAGCGCCGGGACCCAGTCGTTCGGGTTGCGCGGGTCGAGCGCCAGGTGGTCGAACGGGATGGTCACCGTGGTGACCCGGCTGGCCGGGACCTTGTTGAACTCCAGGGCCAGCGAGGTCATCGACTCGATGCTCTTCAGCCCCGGATCGACCGTCAGCGCCGAGGTGGCGCTCTGCGCCAGGGCGTTGACCTTCAGCGGATCGAGCAGCGTGTTCGCCGACTTCATCTTGCGGATCATGGAGTTCAGGTAGAGGTGCTGTGCGTGGGTGCGGCCGATGTCGGTGCCGTCCTCCCAGGCGTGCCGGGTGCGCAGCCACTCCAGGGCCTGGACGCCGAAGATCGTGTGAGTGCCCGCCGGGAGCACGAGGTCGGAACCCACCTCGTGCTCGCCGTCCGTGTCGTAGCTGATCTTGTAGTCGGCGACGTTCTGCTTGGTGCACACCTGCACCCCGCCGACGGCGTCCGCCATCTTCACCACGCCGGAGAAGTCGAGCATGACGAAGTGGTCGATCTGGATGTGGGTCAGGCTCTCCCAGGTGTCGACCACGCAACCGGGCCCGTAGGCCAGGGTCTCGGTGATCTTCCGGTGCCCGGTGGGCATGCCCTTGCAGGCGTAGGGCTGGACCCAGGTGTCGCGCGGCATGCTGGTGATCGAGGCGTTGGTGCGGTCGGCGGATATGTGGACCAGCATCTCCACGTCCGCGTGCGGCGGGCCGCCGGCGGAGGACTGCGAGCCGCCGAGGCTCAGGTCCTCGTTGTTGTCGCGCGAGTCCGAGCCGATGACGAGGATGTTGATCGGCGTGGTCCCGCCCACCGACTGCTCCGCGACGGTCTTCGGGCCCGGACCGCCCGAGTGCAGCGCCTCCGCGTGGATGTTGCTGTCGAGCACCTTCACGTAGACGTAGATTCCGGCGGCGGACAGCAGCACCGTGGAGGACAGGGCGATGGCCGTCCACGTGAGGACGCGCTTCTTCCGGCCCGGTTTCTTGCGGTGCCCGCTCCGTGCCCGGCGCGCCTCCGCGCGTCCGCCGCCCGTGGTCATGTCCCCGTCGAATTCGGATTCTCCGGGCCGGGAAAAAGGCTCGGTATTTCCGGTGTAGATATCCGTGCTTTCCCGGGTGCGTATGACGTGGGGCATTTCGCGCGATGTGCCCGAATTTGGCACGGTGCGCCCGCGGTCGTCATGGTTCAAGGGTCGGTTCCCCCCTCGGCGTGTCCGGTGCACAGCCCTGCCCCCGCGCGCTGCGTCCGTGAGACTTTAGCGATTCGTTGCCTGCGGTTCACGAGGGGAAGTCAAGGAACGGGCAAGAGAAATACCTAGTTCCGGTGCGCTCTGTCACGCACCGTGTACGCGGAATTCCACTCGGTCCATCGTTCAGGGAAGTCCCCCGGGCAGCAGCACGCAACCACCGGGCAAACGGTTCCTAGCAGTGGGAGAAAGATTTTCCGACGCCCCGGAAGTCCGCGCCGAGGGTCAGCACCATCGGATCGCGCAGCCCGCTGGAGGTGCCGTTCCCGTGCAGGGCGGAGGCCGGCAGGCCGAGTGCCGCGACCAGGCTGCGGGCCTGGTCGACGTGGTTCGGCGCGTAGACGAGCGTGGTGGCCGGCTGGTGGGCGGCCGGGCCGCCGTTGCTGGTGCGCAGGAACTTCTCGGTGTTCTGCATCCAGCTCAGCACCGCCTCGGCCTGCCCGATGGTGCCGCTGCCGTTCAGCACCGTCACCCGGACGTCCAGCGGCTTCGCCTTCGCCCCCGAGGCCGGGAACGCCGTGTCGGCCGACTCCGGCGCGCAGTTCGGGGAGCTTGACGCGGAGGGCAGGAGCGGGGCGGCGGAGGTGGGTCTCGCCGCGTCCTGCGCGGTGGCCCGGGCGGCGCCGCCGCCGTGCAGCATCACGTACCCGCCGACGGCCGTCAGCGCCACGAAGCCCACCGCGGCCGCCAGCCAGGCCCCGCTGCTGCCACGGCGCGCGCGTCCCCGTGCCCGCGACCTGGCCCGCGAGCCCGACCGGGGAGAGTGCGTCGGGGCCCCGGCGCCGGGGGTGTCGACCCGTCGCCTGCCGCCGCCCTTGCCACGCGTGCCCACGTGCCGCTCCCGTTCCGATCCCGTTGCCGCGGCGTCAGCGTAGCGGGCCCGCCTGGGAGCGGGCGGTCACGGCGTGGCGCAGACGTCCTGCGCCGCCGTCCGGCCGGTGTACGTGGGGGCGGGCGACGCGGTGCCCGCCGCCGTGCCCGCCACGTTGCCCGAGGCCGGAGCGGCCGCCGGCAGGGCGAACGGCAGGCGCTCCGCGAAGCCGGGGAGGCTCGCCCCCGCGTTCACCGTCCCGGGTGAAGCAGCCCCCGTTCCGGGTGACGCGGCGGTCGGCGTCACCGTGGTCACCGGCTCGTCGTTGCGCAGCTGCCGGAAGAGCTCGTCCGCGTCCGGCTGCTTGAGCTGGTCCCGGTTGCGGTCGTTCACGTACGGCTCGCGCGGCGCGGTCAGGAAGGTCACCTGGCTCGCCGGCAGGTTCGACAGGCTCGACATCAGGTCGTACAGCTTGCTCAGCGAGTCCAGCCCCGGATCGACCGTCAGCGACGAGGTCGCCGCGTCGAGCAGCGGGTACAGGCGGGTCGGGTTGAGCAGCACGCCCGAGCTGTCGACCTTCTCGACCAGCGAGGAGAGGAAGTCCTGCTGACGGCTCATCCGCTGGGTGTCGCTGCCGTCGCCCAGCGCGTAGCGCACCCGCACGTAGCCGAGCGCCTGCTCGCCGTCGAGGGTCTGCCGTCCCGCCGGGAGGTCCAGGCCGGAGTCCTTGTCCGCGACCGGCTGCGACAGGCACACCTCCACGCCGCCCACCGCGTCGACCATCTTCTTGAACCCGACGAAGTCGACCACCACGAAGTGGTCGATCCGGATGTCGGTCAGCGCCTCGACGGTGCGGATCGTGCAGGCCGTGCCGCCCTGCTCGTAGGCCGAGTTGAACATGCCCTGGTAGGGCGCCGTGATCCGGCCGCTCGGCAGCTCGCACGCGGGCACGGAGACCATCGCGTCGCGCGGCAGGCTGACGGCGACGGCACGGCGCCGGTCACGGCCGAGGTGCAGCAGGATCGTCGTGTCCGAGCGCGCCCCGATCGTGCTGCCGTAGGCGGCGTTGGCCCCCGCCCGTGAGTCGGAGCCGATGACCAGGATGTTCTCGGCGCTGCCCACCTCGGTGGGTCGGGAGGAGCTGGGCCCGAGCAGTCTGTCGGTCATGGTGTCGGCGTGGATGTTGCCGTTCAGCTTGGTGTAGCCGATCCACACCGTGCCCACGGCCAGGAGCAGCATCGCCCCGAGTCCGAGGGAGAGCCAGAAGACCACCCGGCGACGCCTGCCGCTGCTGCCCACAAGACCCCCGGTCGGTAGACGACGATGGACGGCAGCGGAAGCTGCCGTCCATCGATCATGTCCGGGGGCCGGTGGGGGGCACACGGCGGAGTGACCCGTCCGGGGGACGGGACGCGGGTGGGAACCCGCCTCGGCCCAGGCCGGCGCTTCAGTCCAGCCGGCGGGTGACGCGCTCGTCCGCGATGCGACGGGCCAGCGTCTCGGGAGCCAGCCCCTCGCTGTGCCGGCACAGCACCACGCTGCCGCCGACCACCAGCGGCGCGAGCAGTCCGCCGGCCAGGCCGTCCCAGTCGCTGTAGCCGAGCGTGGACAGCACCCGGTCCTCCTCGCCGAGCCCCAGCTGCCGCGCGTGCTCGGCCGCCAGCGCCACCACGTGGGAGCCGCTCAGCTGCTCGCCGTCGATCTCCAGCGCGGGACGGGCCGGGTCCACCGGCGCGTACGGCACGAACCGGTCGCCCTGCGCCGGCACCTCGACCGCGTAGTCCACGAAGCCGTCCGGCAGCTGCGGGAACCGCCCGCCGAGCGGACGCAGCGCCAGTGCCACCCGCTCGCCCTCGCAGGCCAGCGCCTCCTCCAGGCTGTCCGGACCGCTGACGACCAGCTGCGCCTTGGCCGGGTCGCCGCCCGGACAGGCCAGCACGCCGACCGACCAGCAGGCGAACAGCCAGATGGCGCTCTGCCAGTGCGCGGGCAGCAGCAGCGCGCATCTGTCGTCGGGGGCCGCCAACAGCTCGTCCTGGAGCAGGTTCGCGGTCTTGGCCACCCAGTTGTCGAACGTCTTGACGGAGAGCTCGACCCTCTCGCCCGTGGCGTCGTCGTAGAAGGTGATCAGGGGCCGCGCCGGATCGGCGTCGAGAAGGGAGCGCAGCAGATCGGCGGGGGACTCTGCGCCGCTGAGGGGTGTCTGGCTCATGGTGGTGCCCAGCCTACGGCGTGCGCCCGGTGATCGGACCAGGCCCCCTCCGCTAACTTTCCGTGCCGGTAGCCTGACTGGAGTGAGCAGTGAGACGGACGGGGTGGTACGGACGCGGGAGACCACCCGGGTGTGGAAGCCCGAGGGGCCGCTCGACGTCGCCATGACGTTCGGCTTCCTGCGGCGCGGACCCCTCGACCCCGCCTACCGGCGCACGCGCGACGGTGCGTTGTGGCGCGTCTCACGCACACCCGGCGGCGTCGGCACGCTCCGCCTGCGCACGCGCCCGGCCGAGGGCGCGGTCGAGGCGACGGCCTGGGGCGCGGGCGCGTCCTGGCTGCTGGACGCGGTCCCGCGCTGGCTCGGCGCGGACGACGACCCGTCCACCTTCGACGCGCGCGGCCAGCGGCTGCTGCGCGACGCGCACGCCCGCCACCCCGGTCTGCGGATCGGTCGCACCGGGCTGGTGATGGAGTCCCTCGTCCCCGCCGTCCTGGAACAGAAGGTCACCACCGGTGAGGCGTACGAGGCGTGGCGGACGCTGCTGCGGCAGTTCGGCGAGCCCGCGCCGGGCGGAGCGGCCGTCCCGCCGTACATGTACGCGCCGCCGGCCGCGCGGGACTGGGCGATGATCCCGTCCTGGGCCTGGCACCGGGCCCGCGTCGACGGCAAGCGCGCGGCCACGGTGGTGCGGGCGGCGAGGCTCGCTCCGCGCCTGGAGGAGGCGTCCGTCATGGCCCCGGCGGAGGCGGTGGCCCGGCTGACGTCCGTCCCCGGCGTCGGCGTCTGGACGGCGGCGGAGACGTTGCAGCGCAGCAACGGGGACGCGGACGCGGTCTCGGTGGGGGACCTGCACCTGCCGAACACGGTCGGCTGGGCGCTGGCCGGACGCGAGCGGAGCGACGACGCGGTGATGCTGGAACTCCTGGAGCCCTACCGCCCCCACCGCTACCGCGTCTGCCGCCTGTTGCACACCCTGCACGTCGCCGCGCCCCGCCGGGCACCGAGGTACGCGCCGCACGATTTCCGAGAGATGTAGCTGCACTTTGCCAGGGCACGGGGCTCTGCCGGTATGCGGCTCCTCCCCCGGCCTTCGGCCGGGAGGTGCCCCCTGCGTGGGCGCGAGCAACCCCCCTGCGCGGATGGCCCTGCGCGGTGGGGACCATCCGCACGCCGGTGGCTTGTCGCGCAGTTCCCCGCGCCCCTGAGGCGGCTACGCCGCCTGGCGGGGTGCGACTACCGCACCGTCAGGAACTGCTCCGGGTCGCGGGGCGGGCGTACCGGCGCGGGAGCCGCCGCGCGGCCGACGGCGACGGCGCCCATCGGGTCCCAGCCGGCCGGGAGGTCCAGGACCTCACGGACCGTGTCGCGGCAGAACATCGTCGAGGAGACCCACGCCGAGCCGAGACCCTCACCCGCCAGGGTGACGAGCAGGTTCTCGACCGCCGCCCCCATCGCCACCACGAACATCTCCCGCTCCGCGGCAGCGCGGCGCGCGTCGGGGTAGGCATGGGCGCCGTCCACGACCAGGCACGGGACGACCAGGTACGGCGCGTTGCGCAGCACGTCACCCCGGCGCACGCGACGGGCCACCCGCTCCGCGTCCCAGCCGTCGAGGGCGACCAGGTCGCGGTTCCAGGCCGCGAGCATCGCGTCGAGGAGGCGGGTGCGGGAGGCCGCGGACTCCAGCAGGACGAACCGCCACGGCGTGGTGTGGTGCGGAGCCGGAGCCGTGATCGCCGCCGCGACCGCACGGCGGACCGCGCCGGCGTCCACCGGCTCGTCGGTGAAGGTGCGAACCGTCCTGCGGCCGTGGACGGCCTCGCGGACGGCCTCGGACGTGCCGAGCCGGAACAGGTCCTCCTCGGCGGGGCGGATCATCGGGCGGATGCCGTCGCCGTCCTCGTCCGTGACGACATGGGCGAGGCCGCGGACCAGCGCGACGGGGCGGCCCGAGGTCTTGCCCTTGACCAGGTCCGCCGCCGCGGCGAGCTCGTCCGCGGTCGCGGTGACGGTGAGGGACAGCTCGTTGCCGTGGCTGTCGACCCGGCCGCGGTGGTCCTCCAGGACCGCCACGCCCGCCGCGCCGATCGCCACGTCGGTGAGGCCGTTGCGCCAGGGGCGGCCGAAGGTGTCGGTGATCAGCACGCCGACGCGGGCGCCGGTCAGTTCGTGCAGGCGCTTGCGCAGCGCCCGCGCGGACGCGTCCGGGTCCTCCGGCAGCAGCAGCACGGTGCCGGCCGGGGCGTTCGACGCGTCGACGCCGGCCGCCGCCATGACCAGGCCTTGGCGGTTCTCCACGATCCGGGTGCGACCGCGCCGGGCGACGACGCGGACGGCCTCCGCGTCGATCGCGCCCTCGCGGTCCTCGGCCTGGACGAGCCGGCCCTCCGCCTTGCTGACGATCTTCGAGGTGACGGCCACCAGGTCGCCGTCGCGCAGCGCGAAGCCCTCCGTGCCGACGAGCAGCGCGGCGATGTCGTCACCGGCCGCGACCTCGGGGAAACCGTCGACGGAGAAGATCTCCACCGAGTCGGGGACCGCGCTCACGCGCGCACCTGCTCGGCGAGATCCAGGGCCTGACGGGCCATCGCCGCCGTCGTCTCCACGTCGGTCATCAGCAGCGGCACCGCGCGACAGGCGATCCCTGCCGCCTCGACCTCGGCGACCGCCGCCTCGTCGCCGGTGTGGACGAGCCAGCCGTCCAGCAGGTCGGAGCCGTAGTGCCGGGCGACGGCCGCCGCGCTCGTCTCCACGCCTACGACCTCCAGCACCTTGTCGGCCATGCCGCGCACCGGCGCGCCGCCGACGATGGGGGAGAGGCCGACGATCGGCGCCCGCGCGGCGACCAGCGCCTCGCGCACGCCGGGAACGGCGAGGATCGTGCCGATGGAGACGATCGGGTTGGACGGCGGGAAGAGGATCACGTCCGCCTCCGCGATCGCCTCGACCACGCCGGGCGCGGGCTTCGCGGTCTCCGCGCCGACCGGCAGGATCGCCTGGGCGGGGACGGCGGCGTGCAGCTTGACCCAGTACTCCTGGAAGTGGACCGCGCGGCGCTTGCCGTCCTGCTCGGGGTCCTCGATGACGACGTGGGTCTCCACGCGGTCGTCGGTCATCGGCAGCAGGCGGACGCCGGGCTGCCAGCGGTCGCACAGCGCCTCGGTGACGGCGCTGAGCGGGTAGCCGGCGCCGAGCATCTGGGTGCGGACGATGTGGGTGGCGAAGTCGCGGTCGCCCAGGCCGAACCAGGACGGGCCGACGCCATAGGCGGCGAGCTCCTCCTTGACGGACCAGGTTTCGTCCGCGCGGCCCCAGCCCTGCTCCTCGTGGATGCCGCCGCCGAGCGTGTACATCACGGTGTCGAGGTCGGGGCAGACCTTCAGCCCGAACAGGTGGATGTCGTCCCCGGTGTTCCCGATGACGGTGATCTCGTCGGCGGGGCCGACCGCCGCCTTGAGCCCGCGCAGAAAGCGGGCCCCGCCGATTCCTCCGGCCAGTACGGTGATGCGCATGCCGCCCATCCTTCCAGGCGTCCTTACGGAGTGATGACGCGGCGGCGCTCCCGGCTGTTTTCGGGTCCGGACGGGCCTAGCGTCGTCGGCATGGACGTACTGCTGACGGGCGGGGCCGGATTCATCGGGACGGCCGTTGCGAGAGCACTGCTCTCGGACGGGCACACTGTTCACGTCTTTGATCAGCGACCCGTGTCGCTGCCAGGCGTCACATCCGTGCGCGGTGATCTCCGCGACCCGAACGTGGTCTCGGACGCGCTGCGCGGAGTGGACGCCGTCTGCCACCAGGCGGCCATGGTCGGCCTCGGCGTCGACTTCGCGGACGCCCCCGCCTACGCGAGCAACAACGACACGGGCACGGCCGTCCTGCTCGCCGCGATGGCCCGGGCCGGCGTGCGGCGCCTCGTGCTCGCGGGCTCGATGGTGGTCTACGGCGAGGGCCGCTACACGTGCGCCACGCACGGGTGCGTCCCGGCGCCGCCGCGCCGCGTCACCGACCTCGACGCGGGCCGCTTCGATCCCCGCTGCCCCACCTGCGGCGCGGAGCTGACACCGGGCCTGGTCGAGGAGGACGCCCCCGCCGACCCGCGCAACGTCTACGCCGCGACCAAGCTCCACCAGGAACACCTGGCCTCCGCCTGGGCCCGCGCCTGCGGCGGCGCGGCGGTCTCGCTGCGCTACCACAACGTCTACGGCCCGGGCCTGCCGCGCGACACCCCCTACGCCGGCGTCGCCGCCCTCTTCCGCTCGGCGCTGGCGCGCGGCGAGGCCCCGCGCGTCTTCGAGGACGGCGCCCAGCGTCGCGACTTCGTCCACGTCACCGACGTGGCCTCGGCGAACATCGCCGCGCTGGCGTCCCTGGACGCCCGCGAGCCCGGCACCTTCCGCGCCTACAACGTCGGCAGCGGCGAGACCCACACCGTCGGCGACCTCGCCTCCGCCCTCGCCACCGCCCACGGCGGCCCGTCCCCGGTCGTCACCGGCGAGTACCGCCTCGGCGACGTCCGCCACATCACCGCCGACTCCCGCCGCCTCCGCGCCGAGCTCGGCTGGACCCCGCGCGTCTCCTTCGCGGAGGGCATGGCGGAGTTCGCGGCGGAGCCCGCGACAAGGAGCGGGGCCGCGGCGGAGCCCGCGGCAACAGCCGGGGCCGCGGCGGAGCCCGCGACAAGGAGCGGGGCCGCGGCGGAGGCCTACCCCAGGAACTGACGCAACGCGTCCCGGTGCGCGACCGGCAGGTCCGTCTCCCGTGCGAACGCGTGGTCCGCGAAGTCGAACCCCGGGGTCACCACCTCCGCGACCAGCGCGTACCGCGCCCCTGCGGGCACCCGCGACGCCTTCCACCACCCACCGGGCACGACCAGATGGCGGGCGTCGCCCTCCCCGAGCACCTCGACCCGCAGCCGCCCCTCGGGCTCGACGGTGTGGTACTCGACGGGGTCGCCCTCCAGGAAGAAGTGCAGGATGTCGCTGCGGTTCCGGTGCAGCCGCCCGTACGGCTGCTCCGCCGTCATCAGGTAGTAGATCGACGTGGCCGTCGGCCGCTCCCCGCCCGCAGCGGCGTGCGGATGGGGGCTGGTGTAGATCCGCCGGTACCACCCGCCCTCGGGGTGCGGCTCCAGCCCGAGAGCCTCGATCAGTTCACGGTCGCGCATCCGGCCAGGCTACGGGCGGACCGCCCGCGCCTCGACTCCCGCCGCGCGCGATCAGTTCCGCGGCCGCCCGCTGATCATGGCGACGCCGCCCTCCGCGTGGATGCCGCGTCGCCCGCAGACCATGCGGGACGCGCGGTAGCGCACGCTCTCACCTGCCGCCACGATTCTCAGCGCCCGTAGGGCCGGAAGGCCGTGGTGTCGATGCGCCACGGTCCGAAGGGGATCGTGTCGCCGAAGGCGTACTCCTTGATCAGGTCGTACCGTGGCCCGTTCGGCCCCGGGAGGACGGCCTCGTAGGTGAAGACGACGCCCTTGCGCGGGTCGACCAGCAGGTAGTGCGGGATGCCCATGGCGGGGTACTCCTGAGGATCGACGGGCTCAGGCATCGCTCACTCCCTCCGGTCCCGGGCCACGCTACGAAACTACCGTGGCCCGCGACCGGTGTGCGCTCACAGCACCGCCGTCGGCAGCGCGATCTCGAAGCAGCAGCCGCCGTTGACGTTGCGGACCGAGGCGCGGCCCTCGTGGGCCTCGACGATGCCGCGGACGATGGCGAGGCCGAGGCCCGCGCCCGCCTCGCCGATGGTGGGGGTGGTGCGCGGGGTCCGGGCGGCGGCACCGCGGAAGCCGGTGTCGAAGACGCGGGGCAGGTCCGCCTCCGGGATCCCGCCGCAGCTGTCGGTGACGGAGAGGACCACCTCACGGTCGAGCGCGTGCGCCGAGACGGCGACCGTGCCGTCGACCGGCGTCGCCCGGATCGCGTTGACCAGCAGGTTCGCCAGGACTCGGGTGATCTCGCGCGGGTCCACCTCCACCGGGACGGGCGCGATGCCGCCGCCGACGAGGTGCACCCCCCGCTCCCGCGCCAGCGGGTACGCGCCCGCTATCGCGTCGCCGACCAGGTCGTAGACCGAGACCCGGGAGAGCGACAGCGTCAACGCGCCCGCCTGGATGCGGGAGAGTTCGAACAGGTCGTCGACCATGCCCGTCAGCCGGTCCACCTCGGTGCGGATACGCGCGTGGTAGCGGGAGGGGTCGTCGGCGACGCCGTCCTCCAAGGCCTCGGCCATCGCCCGCAGGCCCGCCAGCGGGGTGCGCAGATCGTGCGAGATCCAGGCGATCAGCTCGCGCCGCGAGGACTCCAGCGCGCGCTCGCGCTGCCGCGACTGCGCGAGGCGCTCGCTCGTCGCGGCGAGCTCCGCGCCCAGCGCCTGCAGCTCCGAGTTGAGCGGCACCGCAGGAGCCGAGAAGCCCGCGTCGCTGCCCACCGTGCGCGCCACTCGCCGCAACTCCATGCTGCCGATCGCGACCTGACGTGCCAGCAGCCAGGCCACCACGAGCGACACCACCGAGCCCATGGCGAGCACCACGACCACGACGCCGTAGTCGTGCCGGGACAGGAACATGGCCTGCGCCACCGCGATCGTCCCGGCCGCCACCGCCAGCACGGTCACCAGCGCGACCGTGAACAGCGACCAGGACAGCGAGCGGCGGCGCAGGAGCACCACCGCGGGCCAGCCCGCGAGCCCGGCGATGCCCGCGCCGAGCGCCGCGTAGGCGGCCATCTCCAGGACGTCATGCATCGTGCACCGCCGTCTCCGCCGCGCGGCCGGGCGCGTCCGAGGAGTCGAAGCGGTAGCCCACGCCCCACACGGTGGTGATCAGACGGGGCGCGGCCGGGTCGTCCTCGACCTTCTCGCGCAGCCGCCGCACGTGCACGGTGACCGTCGACAGGTCGCCGAAGTCCCAGCCCCATACCCGTCGCATCAGCTCCTCGCGGCCGAAGGCCGTGCCGGGGTGCGTCAGCAGGAAGGCAAGCAGGTCGAACTCGCGGAGGGTCAACGTCAGTTCGCGTGCCCCGCGCCAGGCGCGGCGGGCCGCGGGGTCGACTCGCAGGTCACCGGCGGCGACCGGCCCGGCCTCCTCGGGCGGCAGCGCGGGGCCGCCGCTGCGGCGCAGCACGGACTGGATCCGCAGGACCAGCTCGCGTGGCGAGAACGGCTTCGTGACGTAGTCGTCCGCGCCGAGTTCCAGGCCGAGGATCCGGTCGTGCTCGTCGCCCTTGGCGGTCAGCATGACGATCGGCACGGTGTGCGAGAGGGGCTCGGCGCGCAGCCGACGGCAGACCTCCAGGCCGTCGATCTCCGGCAGCATCAGGTCCAGGACGACCAGGTCCGGGCGCCGCGCGGCCGCCTGCTCCAGCGCGGCGCGGCCGTCACCGGCCCGGTCCACGGTGTAGCCGGCGCGCTGGAGGTAGCCGGAGACCACCTCGGCCACGGTCGGGTCGTCGTCCACGACCAGGATCCTGCGTGGCACCGGGGTGGGCAGGGCCGGTGCGTCGAGTGCTTCGCTCACTCCTCCACGGTAGGAGTTCCCGGTCCGCGGTGACGCCCGGACCGGGGGACGTTCGCGTTCCGTAAGGTGCCGTAAGGGCCTGCGGCGGCCCCGCCGCTCCTAGCGTGTGGAGCATGGACGACGCGGAAACGGACGGGACGACCGTCGATCTGGTGCTGCCCTGCCTGGACGAGGCCGAGGCGCTGCCGTGGGTGCTGGGCCGGATGCCGCGCGGGGTGCGGCCCATCGTCGTGGACAACGGCTCCACGGACGGCTCCGCGGAGCTCGCCGCCTCGCTCGGCGCGACGGTGGTCCGTGAGCCCCGGCGCGGCTTCGGCGCGGCCTGCCATGCGGGCCTGCTCGCCGCGCGGGCGCCGTTCGTGGCGTTCTGCGACTGCGACGCCTCACTCGACCCGGCCGAACTGCCGAGGCTGTTCGCGCCGCTGGCGACCGGCCGGGCCGAGCTGGTGCTGGGCCGACGCGTCCCGGCCGGGCGCGGTGCCTGGCCCGCGCACGCGCGGCTGGCCAACGCCGAGTTGGCGCGCCGGTTGCGTGCCAGGACCGGCGCCGCCCTGCACGACCTGGGCCCGATGCGGGTGGCGTCGCGGGAGCGGTTGCTGGCGCTCGGGCTCGGCGACCGGCGCTCGGGCTATCCGCTGGAGATGGTCCTGGCGGCGGCCTCGGCCGGGATGCGGCTCGCGGAGGTGCCCGTCGGCTACCACCCGCGCGCCGGACGTTCCAAGGTCACCGGCACGCTGCGCGGCACCCGGCAGGCGGTCCGCGACATGAGCGCGATCCTGGCCGCACCCGCGCCGGTGCTGCTGCTCCTGGCCAAGTCGCCCGCGCCGGGCCGGGTCAAGACCCGGCTCGCGACGCAGGTGACGCCCGCGCAGGCGGCCGGGGTGGCCGAGGCCGCGCTGGTCGACACGATGGTGACGCTCGAACAGGTCCCCGCCTCACGGCGGGTACTGGTGCTGGACGGGCTGCCCGGAGGCTGGCTGCGGCCCGGCTGGGAGGTGGTCCCGCAGAGCGGCGGCGGTCTGGACCGCCGTCTGGCCGCGGCGTTCGCGGCGGTGGCCGGACCGGTTCCCGCCCTGCTGGTCGGCATGGACACCCCGCAGCTCGCCGCGCGGACCCTGGCCGAACCGCTGTCGGCGGCGGCGCGGGCGGACGTCGACGCCTGGTTCGGCCCGGCGACGGACGGCGGCTTCTGGGCCTTCGGCCTGGCCCGCCCGGAGGCCCGGCTGGCGGCCGCGCTGCTGCACGGCGTCCCGATGTCCGCGCCGACGACGGGCGCCGCGCTGCGGACCCGGCTGTCGGAGGCCGGTCTGCGGGTGCGGGACCTGCCGGAGCTGACGGACGTGGACACCCCCGCCACGGCCGACGCCGTCGCCGCGGCGGCGCCCGGAACCCGCTTCACAGCGGCGTGGCGCGCGGCGCGGGTTCACAGCGCGCCGCGGGCCGACAGCGCGGCGGTGCTGTGAACGCGTATCTCGCCCCGCCGGTCCTCGGCTGGGGTCACACCGACGACCCCTTCGCCCACGCGATGCGCACCGGCCGCGGCCCGCTCTGGCTGCGTCGCGAGGACGGTCTCGGCCGTATCCCCCTCCACGTCGAACGCTGGTGCGCCGAACCCGACCGCGCGGACCGCTCGCTGCTGCGCAGGGCCTTCCACCGCGGCCTTCCGACGCTCGACATCGGCTGCGGCCCGGGGCGGTTGGTCACCGCGCTCCAGTCGCGGGGGCTCCCGGCGCTCGGCGTCGACGTGACCCGCGCCGCGGTCGCCCGGACGGTGGGCCTGGGCGGCAGCGCGCTGTGCAGGTCGGTCTTCGACCGTCTGCCGGGGGAGGGGCGCTGGGGCACGGCGTTGCTGGCCGACGGCAACCTCGGCATCGGCGGCGATCCCGCCGCGTTGCTGCGGCGGATCGCGGAACTGCTGGCGTGGGACGGCCGCCTGCTGGTCGAGGTCGAACCGGCGGAGGCGGACGAGCGCTTCACCGTCCGCCTGGAGGACAGCGCCGGCCGTTCGGGCACCCCGTTCCCCTGGGCCCGCCTCGGCGCTCAGGCGACCACACGCGCGGCGGAGGCGGTGGGCTTCGACTCCGTGAGCAGCTGGCGCACGGACGGCCGGCTTTTTCTGGAGCTTGAGTTGCCCTACTAGTAGCCAGGGGCGCGGGGAACCGCGCGACGAGCCATCCACGAGGGGTGGTCCACCACGCGCAGGGCCATCCGCACGCCGGTGGTCTCTCGCGCGGTTCCTCGCGTCCCTGGAGCCGCTACGCGGCAGGGGCGAAACGCTTCGCGGCCTCCGCGACGCGGCGGCCGAGGTGTTCCGCCGTCGCGATGTCGGCCTTGTGGACGCCCTCCGGGCCCTGGTCGACGTTGGTCTGGGCCGCCGCGCCGAGGAAGAAACCGAGGCGGTTGAGGTCGTTCTCGGACGCCTCACTGCTGTTCCAGCCCGGGTGCAGGCCGAGGTTGACCCAGTGCATGCCGTGCTGCGCCGCCAGAACCGTGAAGAACTGCAGGGTGTTCAGCTTGTCGCCGCTCTTGGAGCCGGAGTTGGTGAAGCCCGCGGCGAGCTTGTCCTTCCACTCCGAGCCGAACCAGCGCTTGGACGTGGCCTCGGCGAACGCGTGGAACGCGGCGGACGCGGTGCCCATGTAGGTGGGCGAGCCGAAGACGATCGCGTCGGAGGCGTCCAGCAGGGACCACTGCTCCTCGGTGACGGCGTCGACGGGGATCAGGTGCACGGTGGCGCCGGCGTCGGCCGCGCCGTCACGGACGGCCTCGGCGAGGACCGTGGTGTGGCCGTAGCCGGAGTGGAAGGCGATGGAGATCACGGGGGTCGTCATGGCTCCGAGCATGGCACTAACCAACAGAAAGTGCAAACAAAAAGTTAGTGCTTCCGAATGGTTAGCCACACGGCTAACATGGCGGCATGGCTGACGTGCAGACCGCCCCCACCCAGGACGCCGAGGAGGACTTCGACGTCTTCGCCCGCAACTGCCCGTCGCGCCCGGCGCTCGAGCACATCACCGGCCGCTGGGGCGTGCTGACGCTCGCCGCGCTGCGTGAGCTCGGCGTGGCGCGGTTCGGCGAGGTGCGCCGGAAGGTGGACGGCATCAGCGAGAAGATGCTGTCGCAGACCCTGCACACGCTGGAGCGGGACGGGTTCGCCAGCCGGACGGTCGTCGCGGCCATGCCGCCGCACGTCGAGTACCGGCTGACGCCGCTGGGCGCGGAGACCTCCGCCAAGCTGCTCGACCTGATCGAGCACCTGCACCACGCGATGCCCGTGGTCCTCGCCGCGCAGGAGCGGTACGACGTGGCCAAGGGCGAGTAGCCGCAGGTCTTACGGAACGCGGACGGCAGCGCCTCCGCTCTCCCGGGCCGTCCCCCGTGATGCCACGGTGATGCTGTGGCAGACACGTTCAGGACCAGGCTGAAGATCACCCCGAGGATCACCGCGTGCGTCGCCGTCCTCACCGTGCTCGTGCTCGCGCTCGCGCGGACCTTCACCGGTGGGGGAACGCTCGGCCGGCGCGGGCCGCTGCACGGGTGGTACCTCGCCGACGGGCTGCTCTTCGCCGCGGCCCTGTTGCTCGCGCTGCTCGGGCGCGGACTTCCGCCGCGCGCCGCGCGCCTGCTGGTGCTCCTCGGCGGCGCGGGCGTCGCCGTGACGGGGCTGCTGGCCGGGCCGCGCACGAGCGACGACGTCTACCGCTACGTCTGGGACGGGCAGGTGCAGGCCGCCGGGATCTCGCCCTACGCCTACACGCCCGTCGACCCGGTCCTGGCCGGGCTCCGCGCGCAGGCGCCCGCGCTCTTCCCGCCCGCACCCGGACGCGGGTTCTGCCTCGCCTGGGACCTGCACCAGGCGGCGCAGATCTGCACCCACATCAACCGGCCGACCGTGCACACGATCTACCCGCCGCTCGCCGAGGTCTGGTTCCTGCTGCTGCACACGCTCGGCGGCACCGTCCGCGTCGCCCAGCTGCTCGGCGCGGCGCTCGCGCTCGCCGTCACCGCCGTCCTGCTGCGGACGCTGCGCGCGCGGGGGTCGCACCCCGCGTGGGCGGGGCTGTGGGCGTGGTGTCCGGGCGTGGCGATCTGGTCGGTCAACGACGCGCACGTCGACACCCTCGGGGTACTGCTGGCCCTGCTCGGGCTCGCTGTCGCGGCGGGAGGCCGCCGGCCGGGGGTGGCCGGGGTGTTGCTCGGGGCCGCGACGGCGGTGAAGCTGATCCCGGCGCTGGTCGCGCCGGGCGCGCTCGCCCGCAGGGGCGGGCGGTGGCGGCTCGTGGGGGCGGCCGTGGCGACCTTCGCGGTGGCCTACCTGCCCTACGTCCTCGCGTCCGGCTTCGGCGTGATCGGCTTTCTGCCGGGCTACCTGCAGGAGGAAGGATACGACCAGGGGCAGCGCTTCGGCCTGTTGGCGCTGCTGCCGTTGCCGCAGGCCAGGCTGGGACTGGTGGCGGCGCTGCTGCTCGCGGCGGTGGTGTGCGGCGTCGTGCTGCGCGGCGATCCGGAGCGGCCCTGGAGCGGGGCACTGACGGTGACGGGTGCGGCGCTGTTGCTGGCGACGCCCAGCTACCCCTGGTACAGCCTGCTGCTGCTCGCGCTCGCGGCGGTCGAGGGCCGCTGGGAGTGGCTCGGGGTGCCGGTGGCGGGCCTGCTCGACTACCTGTACGGCGGCCAGGTCCAGCAACCCGCGTATCTCGTGGCGCTCGGTCTGGTGCTCGTGGTGGGGGTCGCTCGGCGACGGCCGACCGCCGCGGCGTTCAGCCGAGCAGCGGGCCGTGTCCCTCGGTCGTCTGCCGGCGCAGCACGTGTCCCGGATACGGGGTCATCTGTGTCAGCCCCGGGAAGTACACGTGCAGGCTGACCGCCGGCTCCAGGGTGTCGTTGACGACCTCGTGCACGTAGCCGGGCGAGATCACGCGCTGCGTTCCGGCTGCCAGCGCGCGCGGACCACGGCCGGCGCCGAGCTCGGTCAGCTCGCCCTGCAACACCGTCATCACGGCGGAGGAGTGGCCGTGGTCGTGGGCGCCGCTGCCCTGGCCGGGCAGCCAGCTGAGCAGCCAGACCTCGTAGCCCGGGCCGGTCTCCAGGCGCGCGTACCAGCGGGTGATCGCGTCGTAGCGGACCAGCGGCGCCCAGCGGTCGCGGTCGGCGGCGACCCGGCGCGCGAGGGCGGCGAAGTCCCCGACGGTACTCGGATGGGCCAGCGGCGCGGGGGCGAGGTGCGGCCAGGCGAGCGGGTCGCCGGCGATGCTGACGTCGCTCAGACCGTCGGCGAAGCCATGGTCGGCGAAGGCGCGGTCGACGGAGGGACCGTCAGCGAAGGCGGAGGAGTGCGTGGAAAGCACGGTGGGTGTCCTGTGGCTGTGTGTGCGCCCATGGCAGGGCGGCTTGTCGGCTGGGGGACGGATGAGGCCCTAGCGACAGCGACAACACAGCGCACTCGCGGCACGGCGAAGCGAGCCGTGGAGACGGCTGCTCGACGAGGCGCGGTGCATAGACATGGTGCAAGCAGAACTTGTCAAGACCGCCTTTGTCAACTTACGGTCCGTTTCCGAGGGGACGTGTGGGACTGGATCACCTGATCGGTGGATAAATCACCTCCTGGGTTTGGAGGTGCGGTGGGGCGGGAACGCCGCCCTCGACACACCGTGACGCGTTTACGTCCAGTGGTGGTTGCGGCTCCGGTTTGTCCGGATTTGCACACTTATGGTGATCGCTTGGTTCCAGGGAGTGAATCCCGGGCCCAATACCAGACCGCGGCTTGACGGCGGCGAAAGAACGCACATGTAATTTCACCCGTGTCCAAAGCCGCATCAGGTCACGGACGCATCACGGGGATGCACGGAGTACGAGGGGTAGGAGGCGCGCGTGAGCGAGCTCTTGGAACTGTTGGTCGTCGGCGACGAGGCAGGACTCGAGGAGGAGCTCGGCTGGCAGGAGCGCGCGCTGTGCGCCCAGACCGACCCGGAGTCCTTCTTTCCCGAGAAGGGCGGCTCGACCCGCGAGGCCAAGAAGGTCTGCCTCGCCTGTGAGGTCCGCAGCGAGTGCCTTGAGTACGCCCTGGCCAACGACGAGCGCTTCGGTATCTGGGGCGGCCTGTCGGAGCGCGAGCGCCGGCGCCTGAAGAAGGCCGTGGTCTGACCTTCCGTCAACAGGCCACGTCCGATTCCTCCGCATATCGCATACTTGCTCGACCGTCGTACGGCCGGCGCACCCGCTGCGCCGGACCCGTGCGCGTGGAGTGAAGAGTGAGTGAACGCGGCGGGGTGGGTCGGACGTGACCGAACGACGGCACCGGCCGAAGAGGCAGACGCTCGTTCGCAGGTGAGCGGTTCCCCGGGGTTTCCCCGGGTTCCCGCGCGGGTCACAGTTGTCCGACGGCCCTCACCGCACCTCACGACTACCCGTTAGTGTGGTCCGCCAGCGGTGCGCCTGACGCGCGCACGCGTCGTGCCGATCAGCGAACCGGGGTCCGTCACAAGCGATGTCTGCCTACACCCATCAGCCTCAGGGACACCCGGGCGCCGGGCGCCCGCCGGCGTATCCCCGGCACCTGGTCACCGCCGTCGTCGTCGCACACGACGGGGCCCGCTGGCTGCCGCAGACACTGCGCGGCCTGCTCGAACAGGACCGGCCCGTCCAGCGCGTCGTCGCCGCCGACACCGGCTCCACCGACAACACCCCGCGCCTGCTCGCCGACACGCTCGGCGCGGACAACGTGCTCCAGTACGGACGGCGCACCGGCTTCGGCACCGCCGTCAACGAGAGCGTGCGCGGTCTCGCGCCGCTCTACGCGGAGAACCTGCCCTACGCCATCCCGAACGGGTACGACCCGCTCGACCCGGACGACGAGGGCGGCCACGACCAGTTCGGCGACCCGCTCGGTCACCACGACGAACTCGCCGCCGACCAGATGCGCGGCAGCGGCCGTCGCACCGAGCCCGTCGAGTGGCTCTGGCTGCTGCACGACGACTGCGAACCCGCCCCGGACGCGCTGCGCAGGCTGCTCCAGGTCGCCGAGTCGACGCCGACCGCCGCCGTCATCGGCCCGAAGATCCGCTCGTGGTACGACCGGCGCCAGCTGCTCGAGGTCGGCGTCAGCATCGCCCGCTCCGGCCGCCGTTGGACCGGGCTCGACCGCCGCGAGCAGGACCAGGGCCAGCGCGACCAGGTCCGGCCCGTCCTCTCCGTCTCCAGCGCCGGCATGCTGATCCGCCGCGACGTCTTCGAGGAGCTCGGCGGCTTCGACAAGCAGCTGCCGCTGATGCGTGACGACGTGGACCTGTGCTGGCGGGTCAACGCCGCCGGGCATCGCGCCGTGGTCGCGCCCGACGCCGTGGTCCGCCACGCGGAGGCCGCCAGCCGCGAGCGCCGCCCCATCGACTGCGCCCGCCCCGACCGTCCGCACCGCGTCGACAAGGCCGGCGGCGTCTACACGCTGCTCGCCAACTCCCGCACCCTCGCGCTGCCCTACCTGCTGCTGCGGATCCACATCAGCACGGTCGTGCGCGCGCTGGGCTACCTGCTCGCCAAGACCCCCGGTCTCGCCATGGACGAGATCGGCGGCCTCGGCCACGTCATGCTGCGCTTCGGTGCCCTGCTCGCGGGCCGCGCCCGGCGCGGGCGCACCCGGACCGGCGACGCCCTCGACGACCGCTCGCTCTTCCCCGCGCTCGGCGCCACCACCCGCGCCGCCGCGGAGAACCTCATCGCCGAGTTCGGCGGCGGCCGGGCGAACGAGGCCTTCTCCTCGCGTCACGGCTCCGTCGAGTCAGGGCCCGTCGACGACGACAACGACGTCCTGGAGATCGAGAACTTCGCGACGGTCAAGCGGATCGCCCGCAAGCCGGCGCCGGTGCTCTTCGCCGGACTGCTCCTGCTCACCCTGATCGCCTGCCGCTCGCTGCTCGGCAGCGGCGCGATCTACGGTGGCGCGCTGCTGCCGACCCCCGGCGGCGCCACCGACCTGTGGCAGCAGTACGCCGCCGGCTGGCAGGCCGTCGGCGTCGGCTCCGCCGGCAGCGCCCCGCCCTACCTCGGGGTGCTCGCCGCACTGTCCAGCCTCACCTTGGGCAACCCCGGCCTCGCGGTCTCGCTGCTCCTGCTGCTGACCGTGCCGCTGGCCGGCGTCTCCGCCTACCTGGTCTCCCGGCCGCTCATCGACTCCCGCCTGGTGCGGGCCTGGGCCAGCGCCACCTACGCGCTGCTGCCCGCCGCAACCGGCGCCATCGCCCAGGGCCGCATCGGCACCGCCGTCCTCGCCGTGCTGCTTCCGCCGCTGGCCCGCGCCGCCGCCGTCGCCTTCGGCCTCGGCATCCGCCGCGAGACCGCGGCGCGCGGCGGTCGCCCCGGCTGGCGCAGCGCCTGGGTCGCCGCGTTCACGCTGACCCTGTCCACCGCCTTCGTCCCGTTCGCCTGGCTGATCGGTGTGCTGCTCGCCGCCGTCGCCGTCGGCGCCGCGTTCCTGCGCGGCGGCGCGTTCGGGCAGGGCGTCGGCGCCCTCCGCGGGCTCGCGCCCCGCGTGGCCGTCATGCTCGGCACGCCGCTGCTGGTGCTCGCTCCCTGGTCGCTCGACCTGCTGCTGCACCCGGGCCGCTTCCTGCTGGAGGCCGGCATCCCCGGCCTGGTCGGCTCGCCCGCGACCGCGGTCGACCTGCTCACCCTCGACCCGGGTGGCAAGGGGGCCGTGCCCGGCGTGCTCGTCGTCGGCATCCCGCTGGCCGCCCTCGCCGCGCTGCTGCGCGCCGACCGGCGCCGGGCCGTCCTCGCCGCCTGGGGCGCCGCGGGCGTCGGCCTCCTCGGCACCGTCGTGGTGGCCGGCACCACCGTCGCGCCCGGCACCGGCCAGACGCCCGTCCCCGTCTGGGGCGGGCCGACCACCCTCGTCGCCGGCGTCGCACTGCTCGCCGCCGCCGCCATCGGCGCCGACCACGCCCGCGAGCGGGTCGCCGCCATCAACTTCGGCTGGCGTCAGCCCGTCGCCGCGCTGGTGCTGTTCGCGGCCGCGCTCGCGCCGGTGGCCGCCGCCGGCTGGTGGATGATCCGCGGCGCCGCTGGGCCGATCCAGCGTGGCGACGGCACGCTCGTCCCCGCCTTCATCGCCCAGCAGGCACAGGCCGGCTCGCAGAGCCGCACGCTCGTGCTGCGCACCGGTGACCTGGGCCAGGTCGTCTCCTACAGCCTGGTCCGCGGCGGCGGCCCGACCGTCGGCAGCACCGAGGGCGGCGCGGCCGACGCGTCCTCGCCGCAGCTGGCCCAGCTCGTCGGCGACCTCTCCGCCGGATCCGGCGGAGACCAGGCCGCCCAGCTCGCCGACTTCGGCATCCAGTACGTCGAGGTACTCGCCCCCGTCGACGACAACCTCGCGGCCACGCTCGACGCCACGGCCGGACTGGCCCGCCTCAGCCAGCAGCAGAACGACAGCCTCTGGCGCCTCCAGGCGACCACCGCCCGGGTCGTCATCCGCAGTGCCGGGACGCCCGACGTCACCGTGGCCTCCGGCCAGGTCGACGTCAGCGCCACCATCCCGGCCGGTCCCGACGGCCGCGTGCTGCGTCTGGCGGACACCGCCTCCGCCGGTTGGACCGCGACCCTGGACGGCCAGGCACTCACCGCGAAGACCGTCGACGGCTGGGCCCAGGGCTTCCAGCTGCCGGCCTCCGGCGGAAAGCTGGAGGTCAGCTACCACGAGAGCGTGGTGCACCTGGGCTGGATCGCCGTCCAGTGCGTGCTGGCCACCGCCCTGATCGTGCTCGCCCTGCCCGGACGCCGCCGCAACGTCGACGACGACCAGCCGGAGGAGGGCGAGCTCGCCGCGGCGGCCGCCGCCGCCGAGCAGCCGCTGGTCCCCGGCTCCCGGCGCGCCCGCCGCATGGCGGCAGCCGGCGCCGACGGCGCCCAGGAGGGCGAGGAGGACGCCGCCCAGCAGGGCGTCTACGCGGCGGGTGCCGCGCAGGGAGCCGCGCAGGGAGCCGCCGAGGAGCGGGTCCCCGATCCGGCGTACGCTGCCGCGGGCGGCGACGCGAACGGCACGGGCAGCGGCTACGACGCCTACGGCGCGAGCGCCGCCCCGGAGTACCAGGGCGGGTACCAGGGGCAGGCTCCCTACGACCCGCAGTACGCCGCGGGGCAGGGGGCGCCGTACGGGTACGAGGGGCAGCCGGCGCAGCAGGGCGGCTTCGCGGACCCGGCCTACGCCGACCCCCCGTACGGGGATCCCGCCTACGCGGACCCGGCGTACGGCGGCCAGGGCTACGGCGGCGCCGGCTACGCCGACCCCGCGTACGGCGACCCCGCGTACGGCGACCCCGCGTACGGCGACCCCGCGTACGCCGACCCGAACCAGCAGCCCTACCCGCAGGGCGGCTACCACCCGCAGGAGACCGGCGGCGTACCGGGCCAGGGCTACGGCTGGCACGACGGCGGTGCCGGCACCGGGCATCCGGGTCAGGGCCAGTACGGCTCGCTGGGCGCCGACGACCCGTGGCTGTCCGGCCGCGAAGAGCAGTGACGAGCAGGGAGCTGACCACCAGATGATCAACCGGACCACCCAGTCCCTGCTGGGCGCTCTCGGGGTCCTCGCGCTCGCGCTCGGCGTCGCGGAGGTGCACCCGCCCAAGGGGCAGGCCGCCGCCACCGGCGCCAGTGTCCGCACCGCGGTGCAGCAGACCACCCTGGTCTGCCCGCCGCCGCTGCAGGGCTCCGGCACGACCCAGTACAGCCTTGCCGCGCCCGGCAACACGTCGAGCTCCTCGGCGTCCGGCTCGGGCTCCGGCGGCTCCGGCAGCTCGGGCGCGACGCTGACCCCGCTCGCGGACCCGATCAACGGCTCGGCCGCGTCCGGCCCGGTCGTGCCGTCGGCAACGTCGTCGGCCTCGGCGAGCGCGTCGGCGTCCGCCTCGGCGACCGGCAAGGGCAAGGCCCATGCCTCGTCCTCACCGAAGGCGTCCTCGTCCACGCCTGCGGCGTCCGCCTCCCCGAACGCCGGCACGTCGGCCGCGCCGGCGCCGTCCGCCTCGCCGATCGCCCAGCAGCCCCAGCCGGGGGGCGCCACCACGGCCAAGGCCGCCTCCGGCACCAACGCCCCCGCCATGGCGGCGACCGCCGGCGGGAGCCTCGCGCCGGGCTTCGCCGTCCAGCAGACCACCGTCTCCAGCAAGGGTCTCTCCGGCACCGGCTGCGCGACCCCCAGCACCGACTTCTGGTTCGTCGGCGCTGACACCAACAAGGGCACGACCGCCTACCTGGAACTGTCCAACACGCAGGACACCAACGCCGACGCCGACATCCAGATCTTCGGCACCAGCGGCGAGGTCGACGCCCCCGCCGCGTCGAGCATCAACATCCCCGCCCACGGCACCAGCCAGCTGCTCCTCTCCTCGCTGGTCCAGCCCGGCAACGACGGCCAGAACCTCTCGATCCACGTCCTCGTCCGCAGCGGCCAGGTCGCCGCGGCGCTGCACGAGAGCCAGGACGGCAACGGCTCCGACTGGATCCCGGCGACGACGCCCGGCTCGAGCGCGGTCATCCCCGGTCTGCCCGGTGACGTGCACAAGTTCGGGCTCACCGTGGCCGTGCCCGGCGACGCGGACGCGGACCTGAAGATCCAGCTGGCCTCCCAGAGCGGCTGGATCACCCCGGCCGGACACGAGACCATCCACGTCAAGGCCGGCATGGTCAACTACGTCGACCTCTCCGACGTCACCCGCAAGCAGCCTGCGGCGCTGCGGCTCACCCCGACCGACCCCAAGCTGGCGTCGCCGTTCATGGCCACGGTCATCGCCTCCGGCTACGGCGACATCGCCTACCTGTCGGGCACGGCGCCCGTGGAGCGCCGCGGGACGGTCGCCGGCAACCAGTCCGGCGCGTCCCTCCTGCTGACCGCGCCGAACGGCGCGGCCAAGGTGACGGTCAGCTCGATCGGCACCGGGGCGGGCGGCGGCGGATCGACGGACAAGACCGTCCAGATCCCGGCGGGCGCGACGGTCGCGGTCACCCCGCAGGCACCCCCCGGTGCGTCCACCTTCGCCGTCACGATCACCCCGACCTCGGGCGGCCCGATCTACGCCGCCCGCGAGATCGGCGGCAAGGACGGCCTGACCATCCAGCAGATCCCGGACGACGGCAGCACCGTCCTCATCCCGACGGTCATCCAGAACCCGGCGATCCTCGTGCAGTAGCCGGGGACGGGAAGTCGCACCACCCGGGGGCGCGAGGCCTGCTCGATCAACTGCGTGCGCGAGCAACCCCCTGTGCGGATGGCCCTGTTACCTGGGGACCATCCGCACGCGGGTGGCCTGTCACGCGCGCAGTTGATCGTTCAGGGCCTCGCGCCCCTGAAGGCGGCTACGCCGCCTCAGTCCTCGCCGTAGCGGGGGTCGACGGCTTCGGGTTCCACTCCGAGCAGCTCGGCGACCTGTTCGACCATGATGTCGTGGACCAGGGCGGCGCGCTCCTCGCGCCCCTTCGCGCGGATCTCCACCGGCCTGCGGTAGACCACGATCCGCGCCGGGTGTCCCTTGGACGCCTGCACGAGCCGACCCAGCGGGACCTCGTCAGGACGGACGTCCTCGATCGGTGGCTCCGGCTCGCCCGGCAACGGTGCCGGGACGTCCTGGACCGCGAACTCGACCTCTTCCAGCTGCGGCCACCGCCGCTCCAGCCGCTCCACCGACTCGCGCACGTACTCGTCGAACAGCTCCGAGCGCGTCAGCGCGATCGGAACCTGGCGCGGTGCCAGCGGCCCGCGCATGCCCCGGCCGTGACGGTCCCTGCGCCGCCGCGCGGCGGCTGCGGAGGCGGGCGTGGATACGGGTGGTCTCTCCATCACGACATAGCGTATCCGCTGCCACCGACAGTAACCCTGGCCGACCGGGCGAAACCCCTTTCCGGACGACACGGGGCCGGATCCGGGGCAGAGTCTTCGCGGCCCGGTCAGGAGTGCGGTACCGTCCAACGTCGTGAGCCCTGTCCGTCGTTGTTCGCGCACCGCCTGCGGTCGTCCCGCGGTGGCGACGTTGACGTACGTCTACGCGGACTCCACCGCCGTGCTGGGCCCCCTCGCGACCTATGCCGAGCCCCACTGCTACGACCTGTGCGCCGAGCACTCCGAGCGGCTGACCGCCCCGCGCGGCTGGGAGGTCGTCCGGCTCACCGTGGAGACCGGCCCGATCCGGCCCTCCGGCGACGACCTGGAGGCGCTCGCCAACGCCGTCCGTGAGGTCGCCCGCCCGCCGGCCCGGCGTCAGGACGGCGGTTCCGAGGCGGATCCGACGGAGGTCGGCCGCCGTGGTCACCTTCGGGTGCTGCGTACCCCGGACGAGTTCTCCCCAGAGGCCTGACCACCCCCGCACCCGCTCTGTGAGCTGCACGGACGCCCTTCCGTCACGCCGCGCTAACCCTGTGCTCGCGCGCAGCCGGTATCGTGCACCTCGCAAGGCCGAGGAAGTGTGACCGGGACCACAGAATGGCGGAGAGCCGCAGTGCGTGACCTCAAGCAGATCGTGAAGGCGTACGACGTTCGCGGAGTCGTTCCCGACCAGTGGGACGCCGACCTCGCCCGGGCGTTCGGAGCAGCCTTCGTCCAGGTCATCGGCGCGGACGCGGTCGTCATCGGCCACGACATGCGGCCGTCCTCCCCGACCCTGGCGCGGGCCTTCGCCGAGGGCGCGGCCTCGCGCGGCGCCGACGTCGTCGAGATCGGCCTCTGCTCCACCGACCAGCTCTACTTCGCCAGCGGCAAGCTCGACCTGCCCGGCGCGATGTTCACCGCCAGCCACAACCCGGCCCAGTACAACGGCATCAAGATGTGCCGCAAGGGCGCGGCCCCGGTCGGCGAGTCCACCGGCCTGGTGGAGATCCGCGAGCTGACGCAGTCCTGGATCAACGCGGACGGCTCGGTCACCATCCCCGCCACGGATGCGGCCGTCGGCACCATCACCCAGCAGGACGAGCTGAAGCCCTACGCCGACCACCTGCGCGGCCTGGTCGACCTGACCACGATCCGCCCGCTCAAGGTCGCCGTCGACGCGGGCAACGGCATGGGCGGGCACACCGTCCCGACGGTCCTCGGTGGCCTGCCGCTCGACATCGTCCCGATGTACTTCGAGCTCGACGGCACCTTCCCGAACCACGAGGCCAACCCGCTCGACCCGAAGAACCTGGTCGACCTGCAGGCCAAGGTCCGCGAGGTCGGCGCCGACATCGGCCTGGCCTTCGACGGCGACGCCGACCGCTGCTTCGTCGTCGACGAGAACGGCGACCCGGTCAACCCCAGCGCGATCACCGCGCTCGTCGCGGTCCGCGAGCTGGCCAAGGCGAAGGCCGCCGGCGAGAGCGAGCCGGTGATCATCCACAACCTGATCACCTCCTGGGCCGTCCCGGAGATCGTCGCCGAGAACGGCGGCCAGGTCGTACGCACCCGCGTGGGCCACTCCTTCATCAAGGAGGAGATGGCGAAGTCCGGCGCGATCTTCGGCGGCGAGCACTCCGCGCACTACTACTTCCGCGACTTCTGGCGCGCGGACACCGGCATGCTGGCAGCGCTCCACGTGCTGGCCGCGCTGGGGGAGCAGACCAAGCCGCTGTCCGAGCTGGTCTCCGTCTACAACCGCTACGTCCAGTCCGGCGAGATCAACAGCACGGTGGCCGACCAGGCCGGGCGCACTGCGGCGGTCCGCGCGGTCTTCGCCGACGAGCCCGGCGTGAGCTTCGACGAGCTGGACGGCCTCACCGTCGCCGGCGCGGACTGGTGGTTCAACCTCCGCGCCTCCAACACCGAGCCGTTGCTGCGACTGAACGTCGAGGCCCGCGACGAGGCCCGCATGGCGGAACTCCGCGACCAGGTCCTCGCCCTCGTCCGCGCGTAGCGCGTCTTCAGGGACGGCGCGACGAGCCACCGGCCTGCGGATGGCCCTGAACGTGCAAGGGCCGTCCGCACAGGGTGGTTGCCCGCGCCGTTCCTCGCGCCCCTGGATGGTGCGACTTCCCCGGCTGCCCAGTGGTGCAAGTACCCTGCTTGCACACTGATAGGTCCACGACTTCCGGAGCGCCAGCGACATGAGCATCGAACCCGCACTGCTGGAGATCTTCGCCTGCCCCGCGTGCCACGCGCCCCTGCGCGAGGACGAGGCGGCCGACGAGCTCGTCTGCACCAGCGACGCCTGCGGTCTCGCGTACCCGGTGCGGGACGGGATCCCCGTTCTGCTCGTGGACGAGGCGCGTCGCCCCGCATGATCGACGAGCGGCTGCTCGACGACGCTGACGCGCTCGCGCGCGGGGACGCGCGCGGCGCGCTGCTGGCGTTGGCCGGCGCGGGAGCGCGCGTGCGCACCTCGTTGCGGGCCGCTGAGGAGGCTGGGCTGGGCGCGCTGCGACCGGACGGTCGGCCGCGGGCCGTGCTGGTCGCGGGGCACGGGAGCGCCGCGACCGCGGGGGACGTGCTGGAGGCCCTCTGCGGCGGCGTCTGCCAGATCGCGGTGCTGCGGCCGGGCCCCGGAGAGGACGCGGGGCCCGAGTGGACCCTGCCGGGCTGGGTCGGCCCGTCCGACCTGCTGATCGCCGTCGCCACCGACGGCGAGGTGCCGGGACTGGTCCGGCTCGTCGAACGCGCCTACGCCCGCGGCTGCTCGCTGGTCGTGATCACGCCCACCGCCTCCCACCTCGGCCAGGCGGCGCTGCAGGTGCGCGCGCTGCCGCTGCCCTACATCCCGGCCGTCGAGCCGGACGAGCGGCGGCCGCTCTACGAGGACGCGGACCTGCCGCGCGAGGACCCGGGCGACTTCTGGGGCGTACTGACGCCCCTGCTCGGGCTCGCGGTGCGCATCGGCCTGCTGCCCGGCGGCCCGCAGACCCTGCACGACGTGGCCGACCGCCTCGACGAGGCGGCCGTCCGGTGCCGTCCCTCCGCGGCCGCCTACGACAACCCCGCCAAGACCCTCGCCGTCCAGCTCGGCACCGCCCTGCCGCTGCTGTGGAGCGACGGGCCCTGCGGCACGGCCGCGGCGGCCCGCTTCACGGCGATGCTCGCCGACCACGCAGGGCGCGCCGCCCTCGGCGGCGCGCTCCCGGAGGCCATGGCCGCCCAGCGCGGCCTGTTCACCGGCACCCTCGGCGCGGCCTCCGCCGACCCCGACGACTTCTTCCGGGACCGCGTCGACGACGACGGCGGGCTCCGGCTCCACGTGCTGCTCCTGCGCCACCGCCCCGGCCTGCCCGAGGAGGACGGCACCCACGACGTCACGGGGGAGCCACCCGCCGATCACCTCCCGGACAGCGAGTCGGCCGGCACGCGTCGTACCGTGGCGCGCGCACGCCGCCTCGCGGCGGACCACCAGGTCGCCCTGCGCGAGCTCGTCTCGGCGCGGACCGACCAGGTCGAGGCACTCGCCGAGCTCGTCGCACTGACCGACTTCACGGCCGTCTACCTCGGACTCGCGGCTGAGAGGACCTAAGAACGCCCATGGATCGCCTGGAGAACATCGTCCGTCCGTACGCCTGGGGGTCGCGTACGGCGATTGCGGGGCTGCTCGGTGTGGAGCCGAGCGGGGAGCCGCAGGCGGAGCTGTGGATGGGTGCTCATCCGGGTGCTCCGTCGGATGTGGACCGTGGGGACGGCGCCGTGTCACTGGACACGGTGATCGCGCAGGACCCGAAGGGCGAGCTGGGCGCGGCGGCGGTGGAGAAGTTCGGCCTGTCCCTGCCGTTCCTGTTCAAGGTGCTGGCTGCGGGCGAGCCGTTGTCGGTGCAGGTGCATCCGGATCTGGGGCAGGCGCGGGCGGGTTTCGCGGCGGAGGAGGCGGCGGGCGTGCCGTTGGACGCCCGTGAGCGCAACTACCGGGATGCGAACCACAAGCCCGAGATGTTGTGTGCGCTGGAGGAGTTCACGGGGGTCTGCGGGTTCCGCGCGCCGGTGGAGACCGCGGCGTTGCTGGAGCGGCTGGGTGTGGCGGGGCTCGCGCCGGTGGTGGCCGTGCTGCGGACCGAGCCCGAGGCGGAGGCCCTGCGGGAGGCGCTGACGTGGGTGCTGACCCTGGACACGGACAGCGTCGTCGCCCTGGTCGGCGAGACCAGGGACGCGCTGCTGCGTGTGGCCGGGGAGGCCTGTGACCGGGCCGACGAGGTGATGCTGCGCGACTACGCGTCACTGGCCGAGTACTACCCGGCCGATCCGGGGCTGTTGTCGGCGTTGCTGCTCAATCATGTGGTGCTGGGTCCGGGTGAGGCGGTCTATCTGGGGGCGGGGGTGCCGCACGCGTACTTCCGGGGTCTGGGTGTGGAGCTGATGGCCAACTCGGACAATGTGCTGCGGGCGGGGCTCACGCCCAAGCACATCGATGTGCCGGAGTTGTTGCGGGTGGTGGAGTTCCGGGCGACGGATCCGGCGGTCGTCGTGCCGCGGGCGGTCGTGGGGCATCCGGGCGAGGAACTGTATCCGGCGCCGATCGAGGAGTTCCGGCTGTCGCGTTACGGGTCGGGCAGTTGGCCGCTGCCGACGGACACCCCGCAGATCGTGCTGTGCACGCAGGGCCGGGTCGTGCTGACCGATGTCGTGGGCGGCGAGCTGACGCTCGACCGGGGCCAGTCGTGCTTCATCGCCGCAGACAGCCCCGCCGTCACCGTGACGGGCGAGGAGAGCACACTCTTCCGGGCGACCGTCACGCTCTGACCGGCAGCAGGGGGCGCACCGGCGGAGCGGCAGAGCGGCAGCAGGGGGCGCACCGGCGCGGCCGGGGCGCCCCCTACCCCGTTCACAGCCCCAGGACGAGCTTCTCCAGCGCCGCCCGCGCCCGCGCGTCGGACTGCGCCCGTGCGGCCACCGCCGTGGCGAGCTCGTGCACCCACTCGTCCAGGGCCACCTGCTTGCGGGAGAGGACCACGCCGCGCACCACCGTCGCCACCTCGCCCTGAGGGCGGCCGTGCGCGAGCACCAGGATCAGCCGGCGGTCGTCCAGGATCACCTCCAGCCGCTCCACCGCCCCCGGGCGGCCGGACAGCCGGTCCGAGACGCTGCGCTTGCGCGCGAGCTCGACGGAGCCCGGCGGCAGCGCGTCCGCCAGGGAACCCGTCAGCACCTGGGCATACATGTCCAGATCCGCCGCGTCCCGGCGCAGTGCCGCCGCCAGCAGCTCGATCTCGCTCATTACCTTCGCTCCTCGTCAGCTCGGGGCTGTCAGCCGTCCAGGCTCAGCACCATGGTGGGCCGCTCGATCTCGTGGTCCGGACGCAGCGGGCGGACCGCCGTGCCGATCGAGAAGAACTCCGTGGTGTGCCCGCCCCAGCGGTGGTTGTGGGCGTTGAGCTGGACCCCCACCACGCCCTCGGCGTGCAGCGCCTCGGCCTCCGCCTGCATCCGCGACATCGCCAGCTCGCGCGCGTCGTAGAGGGCCTGCGTGAACTGCTCGATCTCCACATTCTTGCCGATGTTCGAGAACACGGCGCCCATCCGCTGATGTGCGATGTGGTAGACGCAGGTACCCATCACCATGCCGAGCGGCGCGTAACCGGCGCGGATCAGCGTCCAGAAGTCCTGGCCGGACAGATCCGAGGTGAAGGGCTGGTTCTTGTTGTTGCGCCAGCTGCCGCCGCCCGGCGCCGGGTGGTCCGCCTTCACGGCCGTGCCGATGGCGATGAACTCCGCGATGTCGTTGCCGAACTCGCGAGCCTCCACCGTCAGCCGGACACCGACAATGCCGTCCGCGCCGAGCGCCGCCGCCTCGGCCTCCATCCTGGCCATCGCGAGCTCACGCGCGTGGTACATCGCCTGGCTGAGCGTCTCCAGCTCCTGGTTCTTGCCCCAGCGGCCGAACTGGATGCCGACGTGGTAGATCGAGCTGCCGAGGACCAGCCCGATCGGCTTGAAGCCGGCCTCGCGCACGAGCAGGAACTCGTTGACCGACAGGTCGCTCGTGAAGATCGAGCCGGGCTTGCCGGGCTGCAGCTCCTGCAGGCGCCGCATCGCGTCGGCCGGCACGCCCTGGGCGGTCGGATCCATCGTGCTCATCGGGCAGCTCCCTCAGTCTTTGCGGCGGTCAGTGTCATTGCGGAGGTCAGTGCGTCGGTCGATACGGTCATGTCTGCGTTCATCCCTGGTCTCCCAGGTCCTGGAGTTCGCCGAGCAGGCGCCGGTACTGGTCGCGGTCGCCGTACGGGCTCGACGCGATCGCGTCGAGCCGCTGCCGCAGCCGGTCGCCGCGCTTGCCCAGCGGCATCACCGACAGCGTCCGCGGCGCAGCGGCGGTGGTCCGGAAGCGGGCGATGCTGGTGCCGATCATCGTGGCCTCGGCCACGTGGTCGCGCTGCTCCGAGTTGGAGCCCGTCGCCCTGATGCAGGACTCCTCCCACACCTGGAGATCGCCGCTCGCCATGATCACGCCGTCGCCGCCCAGCCGCGACGCCTGCCGTTGCAGCTGCCGGCGCGCGTCCGACCGGATCGCGTGGATCAGATTGCTCCAGCCGGTCACCTCCTGGTTCTGCCACGAGTACAGCTGCGACTGGGTCCGGTAGTCGTTGTGGCGGACGCCGATCGACATGCCCACCAGCAGCTCCGCCGGCACCCAGCCCGCGCCGACCAGCTTGGCGAACCCCTGGCCGTCCAGGTGGCAGGTGAACGGATGACGCGGCCGGACGTCACCCTGGGCGCGCACCGCCGTGCCGATCACCTTGAACTCCAGGCAGTTCGGCGCGCTCGGAAAGGGCTGCATGGTCAGCTGCGCCGCCACCACGCCGTCCCCGCCCAGCGCCTGGCACTCCTGCGTCATCCGGCCCAGCGCCGTGCGCCGGGCCTGGTCGAAGACGCCCACCAGCGCCTGCGACGGAGCACCGTTCCCGGACACCGCGATCGGCGCCTCCCCGTACGAGTAGTAGCCCGCCCCGTTGAAGAGGCAGTCGTGATACCCCCAGTAGCGACCGCTGCGCGCGATCTGGAACACGGCCGAGCCCATCACCTGTCCGACCGGCTCGAAGCCGACCGATCGGACCGAGGCGAACTCGCCGGTGGACAGCGCGGACGTCCAGGTGCCGCTCTGCCTGACCTCCGCCATGCGCTCGGCGGCGACAGGCGGCAGCCCGCCTCCGCTCCAGGGAACCGTCATCCCGTCCCACTTCCGCTTCGCCCTGCGAACACGTAACTGCGCCTCTCGGAATGTACGCACGGTGTAGATTCGTCTCAAGCACCAGACGTCGCTGCTGATGGCGGTCGGCGCAGCCCGGTCCCCGGACCAGGCACGCCGAGGGAGAGAGGGCCTCCGACGCGCTGGTCCGGAACAAACGGTCATACGGTTGGGGCAAGCGAAAGGGTTCCCGGAACCCGTTGCCCCTTCGGCATGCCCACGCACGCGACCGAGCCCGTCTCGGTGGCGTGCCGGTTCCGGGCCACCCACGCCCGCACCCCGACGTGATGGAGAGACAGCGTGACGTCCCTGAACGCCGGTGACTTCAAGGTCGCCGACCTTTCCCTGGCCGCTTTCGGCCGCAAGGAGATCCAGCTCGCCGAGCACGAGATGCCCGGCCTGATGGCGATCCGCAAGGAGTACGCCGCCGCGCAGCCGCTCGCCGGCGCGCGCATCACCGGCTCGCTGCACATGACCGTGCAGACCGCCGTGCTCATCGAGACCCTGGCCGCGCTCGGCGCCGACGTGCGCTGGTGCTCCTGCAACATCTTCTCGACGCAGGACCACGCGGCCGCCGCCATCGCGGTGGGCCCGAACGGCACCCCCGAGGACCCCCAGGGCATCCCCGTCTTCGCCTGGAAGGGCGAGACGCTCGAGGAGTACTGGTGGTGCACCGAGCAGGCGCTCACCTGGCCCGGCTTCTCCGGCCCGAACATGATCCTGGACGACGGCGGCGACGCCACGCTCCTGGTCCACAAGGGCGTCGAGTTCGAGAAGGCCGGCGCCGCGCCGGACCCCTCGACCGCCGACAGCGACGAGTTCCGCATCATCCTGGAGCTGCTGAACCGCACGCTCAAGGAGACCCCGAAGAAGTGGACCGAGGTCGCCTCCGAGATCAAGGGCGTGACCGAGGAGACCACCACCGGTGTCCACCGCCTGTACGAGATGCACCGTGACGGCCAGCTGCTGTTCCCGGCCATCAACGTCAACGACGCGGTGACCAAGTCGAAGTTCGACAACAAGTACGGCTGCCGTCACTCGCTGATCGACGGCATCAACCGCGCCACCGATGTCCTCATCGGCGGCAAGGTCGCCGTGGTCTGCGGCTACGGCGACGTCGGCAAGGGCTGCGCCGAGTCGCTGCGCGGCCAGGGCGCCCGCGTCATCGTCACCGAGATCGACCCGATCTGCGCCCTGCAGGCCGCCATGGACGGCTACCAGGTCGCGACGCTGGACGACGTCGTCGAGATCGCCGACATCTTCGTCACCACGACGGGCAACAAGGACATCATCATGGCCACGGACATGGCCAAGATGAAGCACCAGGCCATCGTCGGCAACATCGGCCACTTCGACAACGAGATCGACATGGCCGGCCTGGCCAGGATCCCGGGCATCGTCAAGGACGAGGTCAAGCCGCAGGTCCACACCTGGAAGTTCCCGGACGGCAAGGTGCTCATCGTGCTGTCCGAGGGCCGCCTGCTCAACCTGGGCAACGCGACGGGCCACCCGTCCTTCGTGATGTCCAACTCCTTTGCGGACCAGACGCTCGCCCAGATCGAGCTCTTCACCAAGCCCGAGGAGTACCCGGTCGGCGTCTACACGCTGCCCAAGCACCTGGACGAGAAGGTCGCCCGGCTCCACCTGGACGCGCTGGGCGTCAGGCTCACCACGCTGACCCAGTCCCAGGCCGACTACATCGGCGTCAACGTCGAGGGCCCCTACAAGCCCGAGCAGTACCGCTACTGATCCCCCTGATCGGTGCACTGACCGGTTGACGGTCACGCGGCCGCCGGCGCATAGGCTCGCCCTATGCCCAGCGGCCGCTACTCGTTTCACGACACACACGACGACACTCCCCTCGGTGAAGAGCGCTTCAGCTGTGCCGCCGGACCCTCCGGCTGGCGCTACACAGCCCAGACCTTCGCCACCGACGGCACACCCGACGGCTCCGTCGACCTGACCCTCGACTCCCGCGCCCGCCCCATGCGCCTGGAACTGCGCCGCGACGGCTGGCAGGTCCGCGGCGGCGCGCTCGCTGGCCTCACCTGGGTGCGCACGCACGCGGAGGACACGGATCTCACGTTCACGCGGGAGGGCAACGAGAAGGCCCACGCCTTCACCGGCCGCTCACCCGCGTTCCTCGTCGCGACGGCCCGGATGCTCGCACTGGCGGAGGGCGGCTCCGCCCGGGTCCGGGTCGTCTCCTTCACCGAGCCCCTGCTGGCCCCGCGCACGCTGGACCAGGGATGGACGCTCGAGGCGGTCGAAGCACACCCCACCGACAGCGGCCCGCTGACCGTCCGCCGTTTCCGGCTCGCGGACCTGGAGACAGGGGACGAGGGCACGGTCCACATCGCCGGCGACGTGGTCCTGGCCGCCCCCGGGGTGGACCTGGAGGAACTGGAGACACCCCCCGGACCGTGGGTGGACCTCGGATTTGACTCCGGTGGGACGGCCACGTAACGTTCTCCGAGTTGCCCCGCTCGACGGAGCGACAAACCCCCTCGGATAATCGGGAAAACCGATTGACGGGGACTGCGAAATCGGGACCGAAAAGTTCTGATAGAGTAGAAAACGAAGGAAGCGCCCGGAGCGGCCCGAAAGGGAAGCAAAGGAAGCGACCGTTCCTTGAGAACTCAACAGCGTGCC